>NZ_JBHSMH010000004.1:0-196088 GCF_042655365.1 Cohnella suwonensis
CGATTGTTTGTTTCTTACGCTCAATGTTCAGTTTTCAAAGAACAATTTTGTTTCTTTTTTCATGTCGTCCGCGTTAACAGCGACTTGAATAATATATCACGTCGCCCATGTCGATTGCAACAAGTAATTTCTTACAGTTGCCTTCGCCCTTCGTTCGGCTCGTTTATCTTGCCCAACAGGCGCGAGATATAATGTATCACACCCGCTTAGCGCGCGTCAACCTTCAAATCAACATTTTTCGCGCCATGCGCGTCGAACCCCAAACGGCCCGCTCGGAAGGCGGGCCGCTTCATGCGATCAACGTCCACTGCAAGCCGAGCACGAGACCGATTCCCGGCAATCCGAGCAGCGCGACCGTGCCGATCGTGAAGGGATTAAGCGGCATGTACCACCCCGTGACCCAGCCGGAGAAGTTAAGCGCGTAGAGCGCGAAAGCCGACAGAACGAGATGAACGCCGAACCTCATCGCCCAGCCCTTGGGCGCGCGGCGACCGATCAGAACGAACGCGAGAGAGGCGGCCGAGGCGACGAGAAGCACGAGCCAGAACGTCTTCATCCGGTACCTTCCTTCTCCCCGAGCGCGGCGTGGCGTCCCCAATGCCACTTCGCTTGTTTCAGCAGCATGCCCAGCTTCTTCTCGGCCGCTTCGAGGCAATAGACGGCGTAATCGACGTAATCTTCCCCGAGCGCATGATGGAATCTCCATTCCGCTTCGGTCAGCTCTTGCTCCGCTTTGCGAATATCCTCGACCAATCTGCGCTGTTCGGCCGATAGCGCCGTTGCCGGCACGTTCTCCTTCACCCACTTCACGGCAATCCCTCCCGCATGTTCGCAGTGCCCGTCCCTAAGGACAACCTGATTCCATGTCTATGCAAAAAGCAGGACCGATAGAACGCCTTCGAGCGGAACAAAAAAAGACGCCCGCAGGCGTCCCGTGATTTCCATATCCGTCTTGCGCCGAATCGAATCGCCGCATCGGCCGATCAGCTTAATTCGCGGCGCCCTTCGAGCGCTTTGGAGATCGTGACCTCGTCCGCGTACTCCAAGTCTCCCCCGACGGGAAGACCGTGCGCGATTCTCGTCACCTTGATGCCGAACGGCCGAACGAGGCGCGAAATATACATTGCGGTCGCTTCCCCTTCGATGTTCGGGTTCGTCGCGAGAATAAGCTCCTGCACGCGTTCGTCGCCGAGACGCCGAACGAGCTCCGCGATGCGGATATCGTCGGGCCCAAGGCCGTCGATCGGCGAGATGGCGCCGTTAAGCACGTGGTAGTGCCCGTTGAACTCGCGTGTCCTCTCCATCGCGACGAGATCTTTCGGCTCCTGCACGACGCAGATGACCGACATGTCCCGCGCCTTGTCGGAACATATCCGGCAAGGGTCCGTATCGGTGATGTTGCAGCAGACGGAGCAGTACGTCAGGTTCCTCTTGACGCTAACGAGCGCCTTCGCGAAATCGATGACGTCCTCTTCCTTCATGCGAAGCACGTAAAAGGCCAGTCTCGCGGCCGTCTTCGGCCCGATGCCCGGCAAGCGGGAGAAGGAATCGATCAGTTTGGCTATCGGTTCTGGATAAAACAAAGGCTCCCGTCTCCTCTACTCGTCGGCCGGCGGCTCCCAGCGATCGGGAAGCCGCCGGCTCGCATCCTTTAGAACAAGCCCGGGATTTTCATGCCGCCGGTGTATTTGCTCATGTCTTGGTTCGCCAGGTCGTCGGCTTTGGTTAGCGCGTCGTTGACGGCCGTCAGTACTAGATCCTGCAGCATTTCCACGTCTTCCGGATCGACCGCTTCCGGTTTGATTTTGATGTCGAGCAATTTTTTGTGTCCGTTGACGGATACGGTAACGACGCCGCCGCCCGCCGTTCCTTCGATCGTTTTCGATCCTAGTTCTTCTTGGGCTTTCATCATTTGCTCTTGCATTTTCTTCACTTGCTTCATCATTTGGTTCATGTTGTTCATCGTAGACAGCCTCCCTTAAATGGTTCAAGCCCATCGTTCTTAATCGTCCTTGATCGTTACCAGTTGTTCCCCGAACAAGCGTACCGCTTCGTCGACCCACGGCTCGCTCTTGTCACCGCCTTCATCGTCGGGCACGAGCAGAAGCTCCTCGCCTGCCCTTTCGGAATTCGGCTCGCCGGACGCCCCCGCGACCGCGTCCTGCCATTCCTTCTGCATGCAGGTCACGAGCTGGGTCGGCTTGCCGAATATCGAGGAGAGCACCCCTTCGATGACGCCTTTGTTAGCCGGCCGCTCGGTCGTCTCGCGGTGAATCGTATTCTTGAACGCGACCGCGACGGAGTCGTCCGCGTAAGCGACCGGTTCGCCGTCGACGAGCCATGCATAAACGGTGACCCGTTCTTCCTTGACCCGCTGGAGAATCTGCGGCCATTTGCTTTGCGCTTGGCTCGCCGTATCGCGAGCCTCCGCGAAAGCATTCAGCTTCGCGCGGGATACCGGCGCCGCCCGGGGCGCCGCGGAGGCGACGCCGCCGGACGCACCGGATCTGGCGCTGCCGCTTCCCGGGCTTGAAGCGGAGGCGGCCGTTGCCGACAAGCCTCCGCCGCTCGCCAGCGCGGACAGCTTGCTCTCCAGCGCCGCGACTTGCTGCTTCAAATGAACAAGCTCGCCCCGGCCGGCGCCGTCAGCCGGCGCGTTCGCTCCCGATCCGGCCGCAGCTCCGGCGACGGACGTCGCCGACGATTCCGAGCAAAGCTTCAGCAACGCGATCTCGAACATCGTCTGCGGATGGGCGGCGTATTTCATCTCGCCTTGATAACGATTGAGCAAATCAATAATAGCAAATAACCGCTCCCGAGAGAATCCGCGGGATACTTCCTTCAGCTCGGCCGGATTCGCGATTCGGCCGGAAGAGTCTCCTGCTTCCGGCGCGAGCTGAGCTAGCAACAAGTCGCGGAAATAATGCATGAGCTGCTCCAAGCACTTGTCCGCGCTCTTGCCCGCTCTCATCATCTCGTCGATCTCGAGCAGCACTTGCGCGGCATCGCTCTCCCGGATCGCGACCGCGAGCCTGGAGAACTGCTCCGACGGCAATCCGCCCGTCGCCGCGACCGCCTGTTCCAAGCTCACCTGCCCGCCGGTGAACGACGAGATCTGGTCCAGCAAACTCAGCGCGTCGCGCATGCCGCCGTCGGACAGCCTGGAAATATAACGAAGGGCTTCTTCTTCGGCCGTAATGCGCTCTTCCTCGCAAATTTCGCGAAGACGGCCCGCTTGCTCCTCCAGCGAAACCCTGCGGAAATCGAACCGCTGGCAACGCGAAATGATCGTCGGCGGAAGCTTGTGCGGCTCCGTCGTCGCCAGCACGAACATGACGTGGCCGGGCGGTTCTTCGAGCGTCTTCAGAAGCGCGTTGAACGCTTCCGTCGTCAGCATGTGCACTTCGTCGATAATATACACTTTGCGCCGCACTTCCGTCGGCGCGTATTTGACTTTGTCTCGAATATCCCGGATCTCTTCGACTCCGCGGTTGGAGGCCGCATCGATCTCGACGACGTCCATAACGGAACCGCTCGTGATGCGCTCGCATTGCGAGCATTCGTTGCAAGGCTCGACCGCCGGCCCGCTTTCGCAATTGACCGCTTTCGCCAATATTTTGGCCGCGCTCGTCTTTCCCGTTCCTCTCGGCCCGCTGAACAAATAAGCGTGGGAAAGCCGGTCTTCGCGAATCGCGTTCTGCAAAGTCTGTACGATATGTTGTTGCCCGACCATATCCCCGAACGTCTGGGGACGCCAGGCCCGGTACAAAGCAAGATGTGCCATTTGCTAGTCGCTCCCGTCGGCTTGCGCTTTCATTCATTATACATCATAGGAGCTTCGCGCTCCACCGACAGGTACGCATAGCCTAATCGCCATTACCGGCCGTCCGGATTGGGGAACCAAACGGCAAACCGGGCGCCTTCGGACGACGTCGACACTTCGATGCCGCCTCCCAGATCGTCGACGATTCGCTGGCATACCGATAAGCCCAGCCCCGTTCCCTGCTGCTTCGTCGTAAAGAACGGATCGAACATCTTCTCCAGTACTTCGCTCGGAATGCCTGGCCCCGTATCGTCGAACTCGACGGCTATTTTGCCCGAGTCGTACGGAGAATGGCATTCCCTTATCGTTAACGTCCCTCCTTCGCCCATCGCTTCGATCGCGTTTTTCCCCAAGTTCAGAAACACCTGTTTAAGCAATTCCCTGTCGGCCATGATCGGCGGCGCTCCGTTCTTCGCCTTATAGACGACGGTAACGCCATGAAGCAACGCCTCGTTGCGGATCATCGGCAATATTTCCTTGAGCACGTGACCGACTCTCATGGAAGCGAGCTTCGCTTCCTTCTGCTTGGTCAGAAGAAGGAATTCGCTGACGAGTCCGTTGACCCGGTCCAACTCGGCCAGCACGATGCCGACGTATCCGCGTTCCTTTTCCATCTCCCGATCCGAGAGGGTCTTGTTCAGCAATTGCATGAATCCGATGATCGCCGTCAGCGGGTTCCGGATTTCGTGGGCCGTTCCCGCGGCGATCTGGCCGATCGTCTTCAGCCTGTCCGATCGCCGTACCTGCTCTTCCAGTTCGAGCATGTGGGATACGTCGCGAAACAGCACGAATGCCCCCATCGTCTCTCCGTCCCTCAGCAGCGTCTCGCCGTCCAGCATCAGCCTGCGGTTCGTTTGGCCGCCCGTCCAATTCAACGCCCGGTCGCGAAACGCACCCCCCCGAAGCAGCTCCCGGCCGAACGGCGCCGATTGCACCCCGATCGTTCTCATCCATTCGTCGGCGGGCAGGCCGATGAACGAATTCCGCACCCCTCCGAACAAGCCGCAAATCATCGGGCTGATCTCTACGATTCGAAAATCCGAGTCCAACAGGAGCACGCCGATATTCTCCATCGCCAGGAACCGATGCGAGAACTGGGCGACGAACGCCTCCCTGGACGGCCATTCTTTATCGGTCCGGTCGTAATCCGCGATACTTGCCGGTTCGTCCATTATTCGTATCACCTCCGGTCGACAAGCCAGCGATTGTAAATATTCGGTATATTACGCGCATTTCCCTCCTTAAGACCCACTTTCATCGGCGTAATTTTTTCCATAACATGCAAAAAGAAGCATCCGGCATATTGCCGAGATGCTTCATTTGATATTCGCGGATAGAACCGTGCACCCGCCCTCGATAATTACGATCCAGCCGTATAAGAGCGCGACGCTCGAGCCGAGCTACCCTCCAGCACAAGAACTAAACCACTTACGGCTGCTTCCTTCCGGACCTGACCGGGTTCATGGCCGTCCCTCGCGGAGGACTCCGCCGTCAACGCGGCGCGAACTTACCGGAACCTGCATCGCAAAACCTAAAACGGGAATTCAACCTCGCTAGAGCGGATTGCGAGTTACAGGGCACCGCTACCTCCCCGTCTAGCACGGCAAACATAAGTATACTCAATTGCGCATGGAGATGCAACGCCCGGAAATAGTTCCCTCGTCTATTTCATGGACGTCACGTGAATCGTATAGCGCGGATAGTTGAAGCGAAGCACCGTCGCCACCTGCTGCTCGAGCGTCGGAATCTCGTGCGGCCGCAAGCCCGGAGCCAGCTTGATCGTGACGTACGCGTCCGCTCCGTTGAACGTGATGTTGGAATCCGCGACGCCCCGCAAATTCTTAATCGCCCGCTTCATCGAGACGTTGTCCGCCGAATAATTCGTCACCGCGTGATGGCCGGGCAACCGCGGATGGACGCTTCGGGCGCTCATATAGTCGTTGTTGGCCATGCCCTGGGCTTTCAAGCCGTTGTTCGCGCCGTCGTTATTGGTTTTCCCGCATCCGGCGGCCAAAGACAGCGCGCCCGCGAGCATCGCCGTCGCCATCAGGGCCGCAGCCCTTCTCATGCGCATGAAAAAAACCTCCCTTGTATCCCGTAGGATGCGAAGAGAGGCTTATCTCTATACGGATTCGAATTAGATTCCGTATTTTTTCTTGAACTTGTCAACGCGGCCGCCTGCATCGATCAGCTTCTGTTTGCCCGTGTAGAACGGGTGGCAGTTGGAACAAATTTCGACTTTCACGGTCGATTTAATCGAACCGGTTTCGAAAGTGTTTCCACATACGCACGTAGCCGTAACGATGTTGTATTTCGGGTGGATGGATGGCTTCAAAGGGTTCACCTTCTTTCTGCCCTGAATCAACGGTCGGATCCAGAGTATTAGACACATGATGGGATTATAGCACGCTCTATGATGGCCTGACAAGACTATTGTTCCCTTATTTCATCGCTCTAGTCCGCAATCCCGTTCCGTCGCATAACATCCCGGTACCAATAGGCGCTCGCTTTAGGGGTACGCACCTGGGTCTCGTAATCTACATGGACCATCCCGAACCGCTTCTCGTATCCGAATGCCCACTCGAAGTTGTCCAGGAAGGACCATAAATAGTAACCCTTCAGATTGCCGCCGTCTCGAATGAACTTTAACGATTGCTCCAAATGAGCCTTAACGTACCGAATACGTCCCTCGTCTTCCACTTTTCCGTTTTCCAGAACATCTTTCGTGGCAGCTCCGTTTTCCGTAATGAAGATCGGAATGGACGTATAGTCTTTCCGAAGGCGTTGCATAAGCCGATGCAGAGATTCCGGATGGATTTCCCAACCCATATCCGTCACTTCGCTGTTCTCGGGCAGCACATAATCGGTTAGCAGCATCGAATGGCCCGTTCCTGACCGAATGACGCCGCGAGAATAATAATTGATGCCCAGAAGATCGCCCGGTTCATGAATGGTTTCAAGGTCCCCGGGTTGAATAAAATCATATTCGCCGACATGCGGCAAAAACCACTCCATCATGTCTTGCGGGTAAGCGCCTTTAAATACCGGATCCAAAAACCAACGATTCAAATAACCGTCATGTCTCCGCCGCGCCTCGAGATCTTCTTCGCGGTCCGATGCCGGATCGTTATGATCCAGGTTTAAGGTAATGCCGATTTGCCCGGTCAGGCCCATCTCCCGGTAAGCTTGGACGGCCAGCCCGTGCGACAACAGGATATGGTGGGCCGCCGCGATCGCTTCGCGCCAGTTCCGGTGCCCGGGCGCGTGGACTCCGACGCCGTAGCCGAGAAAAGCGGCGCACCACGGCTCGTTGTGAGTGTTCCACATCGGCACTTCCCGTCCGAATTCTTCGAATAAGGTTCTGGCATATTCCATATAGTGGTCAACCGCTTCGCGATTGGTCCAGCCGCCCTCATCCTGAATCCATTGCGGCAAATCCCAGTGATAGACGGTGACCAAGGGCTGGATGCCGCATTCCTTCAATTCATTCAGAAGCGAGCGGTAAAAATCCAAGCCTTCGCGGTTCAGCTTTCCTTTCTCGGGATAAATTCGCGGCCAGGCGATGGAAAAGCGGTAATGCTTGATTCCTAAATCGGCCAAAAGCCGGACATCTTCCCTGAACCGGTAATAATGCTCGCAAGCGCGTTCTCCCGTATCGCCTCCCGCGACCTTGCCCGGAGTCCGGCAGAAGGTATCCCATATGGAAGCCGTTCGGCCGTCCGCATCGGCGGCCCCTTCAATTTGATAAGACGACGTGGCGACACCCCAAATAAAATCGGAAGGAAAATCGGATTTGTTATTCATATAAAGACACCCTCGGCGTTAAAATTTGACGGAACCTGCCAGCGCCCCGCTGACGAGATAACGTTGAACGAACGAATACAGCACGATTAGCGGAAAGGCTACAATGATAATGCCGCACGCGAGCAGCGGCCAGTTATTCAGATATTGGCCGAAGAAAGCGAACAACCCGCGCGTGATCGGCTGGTATTTCGAATCCGACAAGTAGATGGTCGGGCCGATAATGTCGTTCCAGATGCCGATGGCGGTCAGCAGAATTCCCGTCGCCATGACCGGCTTCATCAAGGGAAGCAGGATTTGGAACAGGAAACGCAAGTACCCGCTCCCGTCGATCGCCGCCGCTTCGTCAAGCTCCTTGGAAATCGACTTGATATAACCGACGAACATCATGAACGCGATGCCCGTTCCTCCGGTGCGCAGCAAGATGTATCCCCACTGCTCGTTGTAAAGCCCGAGGTTGTTGACGAGCCAAAACTGCGGGACTAGCGGGTTCGGCAGGAACAGGGACATCATGAAGAACAGATAGATCAGATTGGAAAATTTGACGTAACGCCGGGCGATCGGAAAAGCGGCGAACACCGATAGCATGATCGACCCGAACGTCGCCGTCGTCGTGTACAGCAAGCTGTTCCAAATATAAGTCGAGAAATCTCCTTTTTTCCATGCCTCGGCGAAATTCCCGAACCGAAAGTGCTCTGCGATGCCGACCGGGGATTTCAAAAATTCGATTTGCGTTTTCATGGCCACGTTAAAAAGATAGAACAAAGGAAAAACATAGACCGCCAGCATCGCCAGCACGACGAGATATCGGGCGAAGGAAGTGGATTTCGTCTCTTGCATTACAGCTCCACCTCTCGTCTGCGCAAATAGATCATGGCGACGACCGACACCAAGAGCACGAACACGAATTGGATCATCGCGCCGGCGGAAGCCAGACCGAAGTCGGCTACCCGGTTGTTCGCGATCGCGTCGCGGTACACGTCGAAGGCCAGCGTACGCGTATTGAAGTTGCCGTTCGTCAAAACGTAAATGATATCGAACGTCTGCAGCGCTCCGATAATGGAAAGCATCATGTTGACGGTAAACGCAGGGGCGATCATCGGAAACGTGATGTGCCGGAACGACTGCCAGCGGCTCGTTCCGTCAATGTAGCCCGCTTCGTACAAGTCTTTCGGGATGGATTGAAGACCGGCCAGGAAAATCGTCATCGAATAGCCCATATACATCCAGATCTGAATGAAAATAATCCACTCGAATGCGGAATCGTAGCTGGAAAAGAACGTCGATTTGGCGCCGAACCAGCTATACAGCTCCTTCATCGGGCCGCCCAGCGGGTTCGTCATCATCCGCCAGACGAGACCGGACACCGTAACGCCCAGTACGACCGGCAGGAAGAAGGTTGCCCGGTAGAAAGCGTCGCCTTTCAGTTTGCGGTTCAGAAGGATGGCCATCCCGAGTCCGATGGCATTCTGAATGAGTACGACGGCGACGGCGAAATAAACCGTATTTCCCATCGACCGGATGCGCTCCTGCCGATCCGACGAGAAGAAAAACTTTTCGTAATTATGCCAACCGATAAAATCCCAATCGACGCCCGGAAGCCCCGTGGCGTTCGTGAACGAAAAAAATATCGTCGCGACGGAAGGGCCGAATCCGAACACGACATACAGCAGCAAGGGCAGCATGAGCAATACGAGCGGCAAATGCCTTGCGAGCCCTCTCCCGAACGGGTACATCCCATTCACCTCTCCATCCCTGATCTCTAGTTTAAGGAAGGACGGGGCCTGATTCGAGATCAGACCCCGCGATCTATCTATTCATGAAGCTCATTTCGAGGCGGCCGCATCCCATTCGGATTGCGAAAGCTCAGCCAAGTCTTTCGACGTCTTGAGCGGACCGAACGGCGCCAGGAACTCCGCGTGGATGCTGGAGCCGTTGACATGTTCGCCTGCATTGGCGCGGTTGATGAACAATTGGTCCCAAGCCAGCTTAAAGCTCGACAGATAAGGCTTGATTTCGTTGATGAACGGATCGTCTACCTTCACGTCGGCATTCGGCAGGAAACCGGACGCTTTCACGAACGCCGCGTATTCTTCCGGTTCGGACTGCATGGCCAGCCATTTCAAAGCGGCGTCTTTGTTTTTCGACTTCTCCAGGACCGTCCAAGACATATCGTATTTGCCGGCGAGCGACGCGTTCTGGGCGGCGTCGTTGCTGCCCGGGATCGGGAAGTAGCCGAATTCGAGGTTCGGATCGCCCGATTTGAGCGTCGGCGCATTCCAGGTTCCGTCGGCGATCATGGCGACTTGGCCGCTGATGAACAAGCTCGGCAGCGAGCCGTAGTCAACACCCGCGAAGCCGTCGATCGCATTCTGCATCATGAACTGGGCTTTATCGAGGATTTCGAGTTGCGCCGGGTCCGTGAATTTCGCCGAGCCGTCCCAAAGTCCTTTAATGAAAGCGGCCTGGTCTTTTTGAATGGAGGCGGACAAGCCTTGAACCGCAAGGTTGAGCGGCCAGATGTCTTTGCCTGCGAAGCCGAGCGGAGTAACGCCTTTTTCCTTCAGCTTGTTCACTACCGCGACGAATTCGTCCCACGTTTTCGGCACTTGCAGGCCGTTGTCGGCGAAAATCTTTTTGTTGTAATAAAGACCGGTGAAGGATACTTTGCCCATGTTGATGCCGTATACTTTGCCGTTATAAGTCGTGGAGTTCTGAACGTCGACCGGGTTGTAGTTTTTCACGAACTCTTCGTTCGTCAGTTCCGCGATCAGGCCGGCGTCGATCCACTGTTTCCATAGCGGGGGCTCGGCGCCTTTCGCCCACTCCTGCGGGATCGGCGCGAAGCCGCTCTTGAGGGCAACCAGATCGGCATCGTTCGCATTAATACGCGTTGTTTGCAATTGGTCATACGTGGCGTCCGAAGGCACGACGTCATAGACAACCTTGACGTTCGGGTAACGTTCCATAAATTTTTTGTTGAACTCTTCGTAATACTTGTTAACAGGCTCGTTGATCCAGTGAATGATTTTCAGCGTCACTTCTTCTCCGCCGGAATCCGACGGCGATGCCGCAGGTTCCGACGAGCTTGCGGATGGAGCCGGCGTATTCGACGCATTGTTGTCCCCATTGCCGCAAGCGGCAACAACGATAACCAGAACCAGACTCATGAATAAGGCAGCATACTTCTTCAACATACCTTTTCCCCCAATCGCTTTTTAAGAAATTTTTTTCGAAAGCGCCTTCAAATGTCCGGGGACATCGCGAATAACCTCAGTTCACAAAGGAACTTTCGGTTACGAAATCGCTTTCGTAAAATACACCCTAATTATTTCTTAAGTCTTGCGATTTGTAAAGGGGGGGATGAATAATTTTATAAACACCCCTTATTTCATTTGCTATTACCCTTATATTGACGGGGCGGGGAAGATAATAATACAATGAATACAAGAATATAGCCGAAAAGGTCAAAAAAGCCCGAAACCGGTTTAGTATAATGCTGAAACAAAGGGGATTCCGAAACCATGAACATCAAATCCATCGCCAAAATGGCGGGCGTTTCCGTCGCTACCGTGTCGAAAATCATTAACAATTACAGCGATATCGGCGAAGAAACCAAGCAGCGGGTGCTCAAAATCATGGAGGAGACCGGTTATAAGCCTTCCTCGTCGGCGAAAACGCTCGCCACGAAAAAATCGAACTTGATCGGCGTCGTATTCGCGGGCGCGTTGAATTCCGACCTTAATCATCCTTTTTTCGTAAGCGTAATCAACGCATTCAAGAAACAAATCGGACTGCTCGGTTACGACCTGCTTTTCTTCTCCAACGAGACTTTCTTCGATTCCAAAGAGGATTACTGGGCTCGCTGCCGCCACTTCCAGGTGGACGGCTGTATCATTATTGCCGGGGACGAAGTGGAGGCGAGCGTTCATCAGCTCGATCAAAGCGATATCCCATGCATCGGGATCGACATTCCGTTAACCGGCAACAACTCCGCTTATATTATGTCCGATAACGCGAAAATATCGGCGAAGGTCGTAGAGCATCTGTATATGAACGGCTACCGCGAGACAGGATTTCTGGGCATTGAACGGCATTCGGAAGTGGTTTCGTTGCGGGAGCAAGCGTTCAAGGAGTCGCTTAGAACGTTCGGCCTTCCCGTTAATCCCGATTGGTTTATTTACAGCAAAGATTTCGACGAGGAAAGCGGCTACCAGGCGATGAAAAAATTAATCGCAACCGGCCGTTTGCCGAAGGCTATGTTCGCGGTTACGGATTTACTGGCCTTCGGCGCCATGCGGGCCATGAAGGAGCATCGCCTTAAGATCCCCGAGGATATGGCGCTGATCGGCTGCGACGATATCGATGCCTGCCAATATACGGACCCGGCGCTTACGACGGTGAAGCAAGATAAAGAAAAGATCGGAAAATTAGCCGCTATCATGCTCTACGATATGATTAACAAGCAAATAGAACCATCGGCTATTCTTATCGAACCCGAAATGGTCGTCCGGCAATCCTGCGGCGTTCGGTAATCATGGCTTCCCAATTGATCGGAGGTTTCGGTACATGAGGCGATCGAGGATTTTGCGGATAACGACCGTCCTGCTTAGCACAGCCGTCCTGAGCGGCTATTTTTTTCAGTCTGACCGTTCCGACGATGAAACATTGCGGAAAATGAGGGTCGGGATCGAAGATTCCGCATCTAAATCGATAGCGATCGGCGACGCCGTCGTTCGTAAAACGTTGGACGGAACCGCATTTCAAGCGCCTCAATCCCTGATCTACAAAACGGACCGCGTGAATAAGCCGATGCCGACCAACGATTGGTGGAGCTCCGCCGCTTGGAGACCTTTTACGGGCGCGATGTATCCTCATCCACTCGCCGTTAAAGGTTATCCGGACGGTCTCGGGATTGCTTACCCGGACATTCGGGTACGCCCGAACAGCTATCAAGCACTCTATAGCGATTCCGGCAAGGACATTCTGGTGGGAGGCGAAGATCTGATCGCGGATGCGACGCTAGTGGACGGATTCGGCGATTGGTCCGTCGATTTGCTGTTCGAGAATGACGAGCGCAACAAGCGAATGCGCGTCACTTTGGCGCACGGCAGTCCATACATCTATTACGCCTTCGAACAGACGAAGCCCGTTCTCCGTTTCTCCGCCGAGCCCGAGTGGTTCTACGGCTCAGCCGATCAAGCCGTGATCGGAGTAACGGTTAACGGGCATCACTACGCGTTTTTCGCGCCTAGCGGAACCACTTGGTCGCAAGCCGGCGATTCGACGCTCTTGGCCGACATGCCGAAGAACAAAGGCTACTTAAGCATGGCGCTCCTGCCCGACAACAAAGCCGAAACGTTAAACAAATTCGCGGAATACGCCTACTCCTTCATCACCGATACCCGCGTAACCTGGAATTACGACGAGAAGAGCAGCCTGGTGAAAACCAATTACGAAGCGGCAACGACCGCAATGGAAGGCAAACGGAAAGGCACCTTGTTTGCCCTTTACCCGCATCAGTGGAAACATACCGATGCGCCATTCCTGCCCTATACGTATAAGAGTCCGCGCGGCGAGATGAAAATCGCGGAAGGGCGAAGCTTTATCACGGAAATGACCTATCACGGTATCCTGCCCTATTTGCCCAACATCGGGACGGACGAAACCCAATTAAACGCCCTGATGGACGAGTTCATGGCCGACCAGCCGCTTATGAAGCCGAGTCCAGAGGCGGAAGGCACGTATTGGTATGGGAAAAACTACGGAAGGCTGTCGCAGGCGCTGCAGATCGCCAAGCAGCTTAACCGTTCGAAAGACAAAGAAGCTCTGATGAAAGCCATTCAGATAGATATGGAAACCGCCTTCGGCGATACGACCGCCGGAAAACGATTAACTTATTACGACGCGGTCTGGGGCACGTTAAACGTGTATCCAACCCAATTCGGGGCGGATTTGGTGCTCAACGACCACCATTTCCATTATGGATATTGGGTCTATGCCGCCGCTATGCTCGCCTATGAAGATCCGGAATGGGCTTCTCCGGACCGGTACGGCGGCATGATCGAGCTGCTGATTCGCGATTATGCCGATTGGGACCGCAGCGATGAATCCGAGAAGCCGCTCTTTCCGTTCCTTCGCACATTCGATCCTTATGCCGGACATTCTTGGGCTTCGGGAGAAGCTGCCGACGGCAGCGGTTACTCTCCGGGGAACAACCAAGAGTCATCTTCGGAAGCGATCCAAGCGGCCGCGGCGATGATTCTATGGGGAGACGCCACCGGCAACCGGGAAATTCGCGATACGGGAATTTACCTCTATACGACCGAGACGGAAGCCGTTCGCCAATACTGGTTCGACGTCGACGGCGAGAACTTTCCGGAAGGGTACGAATTCGGGTACGCGCCGCTCGTCTTTTCTTCGGGAGCGGAATACCGCACCTGGTGGACGAACAATCCGGAAGAAGTCCGTCTCATCAACGCGCTTCCATTTACCGGCGCTTCCCTCTACCTCGGCTGGAATCCGGAATACGTCCAATCGAATTACGAGCGGATGATCAAGGAAAACGGCGGGCCCGAGCAGGAATGGAAAGACCTTATCTGGATGTATGAAGCCTTCTACGACCCGGATACCGCATTGTCCAAGATGGAAAACGAACCTTTCGAATCCGAGTTCGGAGAAAGCGCGCCCCATGCTTACCAATGGATCGCCAACATGAAAGAGCTTGGCCGGGTCGATCCCTCCGTGATCGCCGATACGCCGATGTATGCCGCATTCCTTAAGGACGGCAAACGGACTTTCATCGCCTATAACGGTTTCGGCAAGGAGATCAAGGTCACCTTCAAAGCTGCAGAATCCACGAAAAAACTCGTTGAATTAAAAGTGCCGCCTAAGTCGATTCGCTATGTGCAGCTTCATCCATAAATTTAGGGCATCCACGATGTGGATGCCCTTTTCTTGGACCGTAAAATCAGAAAGCCTGTCTATTCACCGGCGGCACATGCGTATAAGATCCGATCACGACATCCGGAAGCTCCTGTCTGAAAATGTCCAGCAGCGTCTTCATGCCGTAAATCTCGCCTTGGGCCGGCGGGATGAGCGACAAATACGCGTCCGGATCGATGTTCAGGTTGCGCATCTGAATGAGCTTCAGTCCGGTGCGACGGGCGAAGCCGATCATCGCCTCGATCTCTTCCTCGCGGTCGGCGACCCCGGGGAATATCAAATAGTTGATCGACGTGTACACGCCCTTGTCGGTCGCGTATTTCAGCGATTTCTCGACGTTCTTCAGCGTGTAACCGCGCGGTTTGTAATACGCGTCGTAGTGCTCGTCGAGAGCGCTGATCGTACTGACCCGCATCAAGTCCAGTCCCGCGTCGGTAATCGCCCGCATATGGTCGGACAGGCCGGCGTTCGTGTTGATGTTGATATAGCCGAGCTGCGTCTGCCCGCGAACCCGCTTGATCGCCTCGATGATCGTCTTCGCCTGCGTCGAAGGCTCGCCTTCGCAGCCTTGGCCGAAGCTGATAATCGATTGCGGCGTCTTCAGGTGCTCCAGCATGATCTCGACGACTTCATCTACTTCCGGCTTGAACTTGAGTCGCGTCTGGGGAGCGACGAAGCCGCTGTCGTCCGGTTGCTCCGAGATGCAACCGTAGCAGCCCGCGTTGCAGGAGAACGATACCGGCACGGCTCCTTCCAACCGTTGCAGGAACGTATTCGAAGAAGTGAGGCATTCGTATTCCAGCGCGCAATGGGACAGATGCTTGTACAGCCGGTTCTCCGGATACTTGTTTAGAATCCGGTCGACCTCGAGCTTCAGCTCGTCGCGGTCGCAATTCTCCGGATTCCAAGGCTCCGGATCGTCGCTCTGCCCGGCGGCCACGTAGAAGCCGTCGTCTTTCCAGACGACCGCCGTGTAGCCGAACAGCGGGAACAATTGCGTCTTGTCCGTCTTGGAATAGCCGGGCACGTAGAACCGGGTAAAGCCTTGGGGCAGCAACGCCCCGACCGCCTGGTAGGCGCCGGGGAGAAGCTGCATCTTGCCGGTGGCCGGATCCATGCCGATCGGCCGGGTATGGGGAAGCCCGACTAACGTCGCTCCCGCCGGCAGCGGAATGAGCTCTTCGTCGAGAAGCTCGACGAGGTCGTTGCCGCTGCGGGCGATGCCGTACAAGTCGGGATGATCGAAAACGTTGCCTTGTTCGTCTGCGTAAACGAGATGCATGGGCTAGGCCCTCCTTACTGGACGCTTATCCACGTGGCGGGCTCGTCCTCGAAGCCGGACGACGCGTGCCGCCGGATCCCGATGAAGATGAGCTCGGCGCGCTCGAAGCGCCGCTCATGTCCAAGGAATCCAGGAACTCCTGGTTCGTCTTCGTGTTGGCTAACTTCTTCAGGAAGCCTTCCACGTATTCCATCGAGTCGTTCATGCTCTTGCGAATCGCCCACAACTTGTCGAGCGCTTCTTTGTCGAGAAGCAGTTCTTCGCGGCGCGTGCCCGACCGGCGAATGTCGAGGGCGGGGAAAATGCGGCGTTCCGACAGCTTGCGGTCGAGGTGCAGCTCCATATTGCCCGTCCCTTTGAACTCTTCGTATATAATATCGTCCATGCGAGAACCCGTTTCCACGAGCGCCGTCGCCAGAATCGTCAGACTTCCGCCTTCTTCGATGTTGCGCGCCGATCCGAAGAACCGCTTCGGACGGTGGAACGAAGCCGGGTCGATTCCCCCGGACAGCGTGCGGCCGGACGGCGGAACGACGAGGTTGTACGCGCGCGCGAGCCTCGTGATGCTATCCATCAGAATAACGACGTCGCGCTTGTGCTCCACGAGCCGAAGCGCGCGCGCGAGCACGAGCTCGGCGACTTTGATATGGTTCTCCGGCACTTCGTCGAACGTCGACGCGATGACCTCGCCCTTAACCGAGCGCTGCATATCCGTTACTTCCTCCGGACGCTCGTCGATCAGAAGAACGAACAAATCGATGTCCGGATGGTTCGTCGCGATGCTGTTCGCGATTTCCTTCAGGAGCAACGTTTTGCCGGCTTTGGGTTGGGCGACGATGAGGCCGCGTTGGCCGAGTCCTACGGGAGCGACGAGATCCATAATCCGGGTGGAAAGCTGGGTCGGAGACGTTTCGAGCTTGATTTTCTTCTGCGGATACAGCGGGGTGAGCGCGGGAAAATGCAGGCGTTCCGCGGCGGCTTCGGGCGTTACGCCGTTGACGGCGTTCACCTGAAGCAAGCCGAAGAACCTTTCGTTTTCCTTCGGCGCGCGACACTTGCCGGAGACGAGATCCCCCGTGCGGAGATCGAACTTGCGAATCTGCGAAGCCGATATATAAATATCTTCGGGGCTAGGCAAGTAGTTGATCGGTCTCAGGAACCCGAAGCCTTCCGGCAATACGTCGAGCACGCCCTCCATGAACATGAGCCCGCTTCGCTCCGCCTGCGCCCGCAGGATCGCGACGATCAGTTCTCTTTTCTTCATCTGGGCGTAATTATTGATCTGATGCTGCTTCGCGAGCTTATACAGCTCGGTCAGCTTCATCCCTTCCAGATCGCCCATCATTAAATCGGTCAAAGGAATCCCCACTTCTGTTCAGAAATACGCTACTTGCGCTTGCTAGCCGTTACCCGTTGCGCCACACTTCCGCGCCCAGGTTGCTCAACTGGGAGACCAAGCGCTCGTAGCCCCTGTCGATGTACTCCACGCCGCCGATCTCGGTCGTTCCGTCTTCCACGGTCAACGCGGCGACGACGAGGGATGCCCCCGCGCGCAGATCCGCCGCGCGGACTTTGGCCGCGTTAAGCCGTCCGCCCTCGATGATGGCGGAACGGCCTTCAACCCGGATTTGCGCGCCCATGCGGGCGAGCTCCGGTACGTGCTTGAACCGGTTGCTGTACACGTAATCCGATAGAACGCTCACGCCTTGCGCCTGCGTCAGCAAGCTCGTCATCGGAGATTGCAGATCCGTCGCGAAGCCCGGATAGACGAGAGCCCTCACGTCCACGGCTTCATACAACGGCTGGCCGACGACGCGGATCGCCTCGTCCATCTCGTACACGTGTACGCCCATCTCTTGAAGCTTAGCCGTCAAAGCTTCCAAATGCTTAGGAATGATATTATCGATAAGGACGTCGCCGCGGGTTGCCGCGGCGGCAATCATGTATGTTCCGGCTTGAATGCGGTCGGGAATGATCGAATGCCTGCAACCGTGCATCTCCGATACGCCTTCGATGCGGATCGTCTCGGTGCCGGCTCCTTTGATCTTCGCTCCCATCGCGTTGAGCAGCGTGGCTACGTCGATGATCTCGGGCTCTTTCGCCGCGTTCTCGATCAAGGTCAATCCCTTCGCCCTGGAGGCGGCTAACATAATGTTAATCGTCGCTCCGACGCTTACGACGTCCAAATAAATTTTGGCGCCCCTTAATTCTTTCGCGCGGATCCGAATGGAGCCGTGTTCGTTGGTCACTTCCGCTCCCAAGGCTTCGAAGCCTTTGATATGCTGGTCGATCGGACGAGGCTCGAAGTTGCATCCGCCCGGCAAGCCGATCGTCGCTTCGCCGAATCTGCCCAGCAACGCTCCCATTAAATAATAGGAAGCCCGGAGCAGCTTGACTCTTCCGTTGGGCATCGGCACCGACCTCATCGCGGACGGCTCTATCGTCATCGTATCGTTCTCCCAGCTTACCTTGCCGCCCAGTTCTTCCAGCAATTCCGCGTACACGGCCACGTCGCTCAGTTGAGGCAGGTTGTCCAATCTGACTTCCGTCTCTGCCAATATCGCTGCGGGTATAAGAGCAACCGCGCTGTTCTTAGCGCCGCTGATGCCGACCGTTCCCCTGAGCGGCCGCCCTCCCCGTACCATCAGTTTTTCCATGAATGCGGTATTCCTCCTCGTGTAGTTGTCGATGAGGAATCACCGACACATGAAGGAACGGGAAAACGCCTAATAGACGTTTTCCCGCAATGATAATTTCGATCGTTTGGACTTCATAACGTCATGAATAACGATAAGAATCGAATGATTCGCCGCGGCTTCGTAGGCGATCGCCGCAGGATCATTTGCTATTATAACACAAAATGACTTGACGAAGTAAACCGGGCCATTTCCCCCGCTTCGTCCGTGCTTCCCGATGTTATCGGGATCCCGGTTACGACCCCGTCGCGAAACGCGACGCCGAGCCTTCGCTCAGTTGCATGTTCACGACCAGTCTCATCTCGTCGATGTCGAACGGCTTCGTGAAATGCATGAGCGCGCCGAGGTCGGTCGCTTCCTTGATCATGTCGAGTTCTCCATAGGCGGTCATCATGATCACCTTGATGTCGCGGTCGTATTCCTTGATTTGTTTCAGGATTTCCAAGCCGTCCATGCCGGGGATCTTCATGTCGAGCAGTACCAGATCGGGACGGTGGTTGCGCACGATGTCCAACGCCGCTCTCCCGTTGGCGGCCTGAAACGTATCGTACCCTTCGGTCGCGAATACTTCCAAAAGCAAAATGCGGATGCCTACTTGATCGTCTACGATTAACAATTTCTTCTTCTCCAAGAGCTCATCCCCCATATTCACCAATGTAGCCTAATTCGTGACCGAACCGCGAAATCCTTCTCCAGCTGTTAAATTTATGAAGAGTGACTGAAATATCCATTCGCCCGTCCGCGCGGAATTGACCTCCGCATCAACGACAAAAAAACGTTCCGGCCGATAAAGGCCGGAACGGCTTGTAGGTCTTATTGTTCCGAACGGCTCAGGGCCGCTTTGACGAACTCGCGGAACAGCGGCTGCGGACGGTTCGGGCGGGACGTGAATTCCGGATGGAACTGAACGGCCAGGAACCAAGGGTGGTCGGGAAGCTCGATCATCTCGACGAGACGGCCGTCCGGCGACGTGCCGGAAATGCGCAGACCCGCCGATTCGATGCGCTCGCGGTATTCGTTGTTGAACTCGTACCGGTGACGATGGCGCTCGTAGACGAGCTCGTCTCCGTAACATTGGGCCGCCAAGCTTCCCGGCACGAGCTTGCATGGATACAGGCCGAGACGCATCGTGCCGCCGAGGTCTTCGATGTCCTTCTGCTCGGGCAGAAGATCGATGACCGGGAACGGCGTCGCCGGGTGGATCTCGGAGCTGTTCGCGCCGTCGAGTCCCGCCATGCCGCGAGCGTATTCGATGACCGCGACTTGCATGCCGAGGCAGATGCCGAAGAACGGCGTACCCGACTCGCGCGCGTAGCGGATCGCGGTGATCTTGCCCTCGATGCCGCGATCTCCGAAGCCGCCCGGCACGAGGATGCCGTGCACGCCGCCGAGCAGCTCGTTCACGTTGTCCGGCGTTACTTCTTCCGCGTTAACCCAACGGATTTCGACTTCGGAATCCGCGTCGATGCCCGCGTGGGCTAGCGATTCGACGATGCTGAGGTAAGCGTCGTGGAGAGCGACGTATTTGCCGACGATCGCGATTTCCGTCGTTTTCTTGAGCGACTTGACGCGGCTGACGAGAGCTTCCCATTCTTTCATGTCCGGAGGTCCGACTTGCAGGTTCAAATGCTTAACGACGTATTCGTCCAAGCCTTCCGCGCGCAAGTTCAGCGGCACTTCGTACAGCGTCGAGGCGTCGCGGCATTCGACGACCGCGTTGGCGTCGATGTCGCAGAACAGCGCGATCTTGCGCTTCATGTCTTCCGCGAGCGGATATTCCGTGCGGCAGACGATCACGTTAGGCTGGATGCCGATGCTGCGCAATTCTTTGACGCTATGTTGGGTCGGCTTCGTCTTCACTTCGCCGGCCGCTTTAATGTAAGGAATGAGCGTAACGTGGACGTACATGACATTCTCGCGGCCGATGTCGCTCTTGATTTGGCGAATCGCCTCCAAGAACGGCAAGCTTTCGATGTCGCCGACCGTGCCCCCGATCTCGGTGATGACGACGTCCGAGCCCGCTTCCTTGCCCGCTCGGAAGACACGATCCTTGATCTCGTTCGTGATGTGGGGGATCACTTGAACGGTGCCGCCGAGGTATTCTCCCCGACGCTCCTTGCTAATGACGGTCGAGTAAATTTTACCCGTCGTCACGTTGCTGTTCTTCGAAAGATTAATGTCGATGAAGCGCTCGTAATGACCGAGATCGAGATCCGTTTCCGCGCCGTCGTCGGTCACGAACACTTCGCCGTGTTGATACGGGCTCATCGTTCCCGGATCGACGTTAATGTATGGATCGAACTTCTGAATCGTTACTTTGAGACCTCGGTTTTTGAGCAAACGCCCCAAAGACGCCGCTGTAATGCCTTTGCCCAGCGATGATACGACACCGCCCGTTACGAAAATGTATTTGGTCACTCTGAACGAAACCTCCCGCCGCATGCCCTATCGGCATCCTCATTATCGTTACCCATTTTGCGCCTTGAATTGACTGAAACTTGGTGAAAAAAAGAAAAAAAGCGACACCCAATAAATGGGGGCACTTTTCTAATTCGTGCTATGGAAAAGCTCACTTCTAAAGCCCAAGCATAAGTTTAACGTGTCGAAATGTCGGTGTCAAGCAAAAACGCCTCCGGCTTTTTGACTAAGCCGAAGGCGTTATTGTGAAGTTGCAAACGGCTTTCTGCAGCCGCCGAATAGCCGGGATCAATTATCGTCGTCGTCTTCCTCTTCGGCCGACTCGTCATCCTCGTCTTCTTCGAAATCGTCGTCTTCGCCTTTTTCCTCGGCCAAGTCTTCTTCGAGTTCGGTGTCTTCCTCTTCGTCGATGAGGGTTTCTTCGTCGGCTTCCGCCGCCTCTTCGCCTTCCTCGAACACTTCTTCGCGATCTTCGTCGAACAGATCGTAAGTCTCGTCGTCCGCGGAAGCGACGTCCTCTTCTTCGCCGTACAGATCGTCGTCCTCGTCGTCCTCGTCATTGATGATACGCGGACGCTTGCCGCCAGCGTTCATCGGATCGTCGGAACGCTCGACAGGGTACCAACGCTTCAAGCCCCAGACGTTGCCGCCGACGCAGGCGAAACGTCCGTCGATGTTGATCTCCGTGTAGAGCTGGGCGATGACGTCGGTTACTTGGCTTTCGGACAAGCCGCGCATCTTGGCGATCTCCATCATCAGATCCCTGTAGTAAAACGGGGTGTTCGCACTCTTCAGTAATTCGTAGGCCAGATCGACCATCGGCATCTCGCGAATTTTCTCGGAGTCGATTTTCAGCACGTAATCGGCGCTCACGTGTCTTCCATCCTCTCTGTATGTGAACCGGCAAGCAAACACGCCTTCGGCGTCCACCGGACGCAGAAGAAGCTTTGCGGAGGTCATTCGGATAACGAATGACTAACCTTCACGTAGATTATCAACCTTTAGTAAACCGTATTTCGTATAAAATTGCAAGTCGCCCAAGCAAAACGGTCCCGACCGTTTCGAGTCCGCGAAAAAGCGAAGGCGCGTCCGATCGGGACGTCACCTTCGCTTTTCGACTGTATCCCTTCCCGGCCGCTCCGCGGGCGGAGGAACCGGCATGACCGAGAGTCTCGCCGGGGAAACTCTCCATTTATCGTATGTCGGCGAATGGGAAATGACACGGAACGGCGCCTATTTCCAGTCAAAAAAGGCCGCTTTCCCAAGCTTTTACCGCGGCTCGTTCATACAGTAGAGAACACGGCACGACGGCACTTCTCTTTCCCCTAAGTCGCCCATGCCGCACATTCGTCCGGGAGGGAAGCCGAGATGGACGCTAGCGATATCGCGGAGTGGCTCCGCACCTCTTCCCGCCCCGCCGGCAAACGCGGGCGCAGGAGCATCCTGCGATTCTGGGACCCCGATGATTACGTCCGCTTCTTGAACGCGCTGCGAACGAATCCGTCCGGCGCGGAAAGCGGATTTCCAAGAGGCGTCCGCAAGCTCAGCCTGATCCGGGCCATCAGTTGCTGGGCCGGATCGCGAGAGTTGCCCCCCTCGTTGGCGGGCAGAGCTTACTGGGAAGAAGATTGCCGCGTCAGAGTCTCGGCCTTGCCCAAGGGCGCGATCGTCACCGACAAAGGCATCCCCTGGGGCGTCAAACACATTCAAGCCCCGCTGGCTTGGAGCCGAACGACCGGCTACAGGGTCAAAGTCGGCGTTATCGACACCGGCGTCGACTTCGAGCATCCCGACTTGCACCACTCGCTGGAGAGGGGCATCAATCTCCTCCAGCGGATGACGCTGCCCCAGGACGATAACGGTCACGGTACCCATATCGCGGGAACGATCGCCGCGGCCAACGAGTTGCAGGGCATGATCGGCGTCGCGCCACGTTCTACGATTTACCCGATCAAGGCGTTCGACCATAACGGAAGCGCGTACGTATCGGACATCATTCTCGGCATCGAATGGTGCGTGCGCAATCAGATCGACGTCGTCAACATGAGCTTCGGCATGAAAACGAGAAGCAAGTCGCTGTTGAACGCCGTCAGCACCGCCTACCGCGCAGGCACTCTCATCGTTGCCTCTTCCGGCAACGACGGCCGCATCGGGGATATCGATTATCCCGCCCGTTACGGACAGACGATCGCGGTCGGCGCGACGAACCAGAAAAACCGGATCGCCTCCTTCACGAACAGAAGCGGCCTCGTCGACGTCTATGCGCCGGGAGACCGCATCGTCTCCGCATGGCTCAAGGGCAAGCATCGCGAAATGAGCGGCACCTCGATGGCCACCTCTCACGTGACGGGCGCCATCGCCCTACTGCTGGCCATGAAGCCGGAATTGAAACCGGACCAGATCAAGGCGCTTATCCAATCGTCCGCCACGCCCCTGAAAAACGGCAAAGCTCTCCGGACGGCCGGAGAGCTGAACGTGGTGCGATTGTTGAAAGCGGCCGAACAATTGTAGCCGTCGGCCGGCGCAACGGCGCTGCGGCTTACATCTTGTCGGGAGCGGAGACGCCGACGAGCGCGAGCGCGCGGGCGATCGTGACCCGCACGGCGGCGAGCAGCTGCAGGCGGGCTTGGCTTTGCTCCGCGTCCTCGGTAATGACGCGTTCCGCTTTGTAGTAGCTATGGAACTGCGAGGCGAGCTCGTACACGTATCGGATGATCGAGTGAGGCGCGTAGATGCGCGCGGCTTCCGCGATCGTCTCGGGCAGTTCGCCGATTTTGCGAATGAGATCGTATTCTTGCTCCGCGTTCAGCTTGGAGAGGTCGACGTCCTTCCACGGCTTGACCGCGATGCCTTGCTCCTCCGCCTGGCGGAAAATGCTGCAAATGCGCGCATGGGCGTACTGCACGTAAAATACCGGATTTTCGTTCGATTTCGACACCGCGAGATCCATGTCGAAGTCCAAGTGCGAATCCATGCTCCGCATCGAGAAGAAGTAGCGAATCGCGTCGACGCCCACTTCGTCCATGAGATCTTCCATCGTTACCGCTTTGCCGGTTCGCTTGGACATCTTCACTTTCTCGCCGTCTTGGAACAGGCTGACCATCTGGGCGATCAGCACCGTCAGCTTGTCCGGATCGTTGCCCAGCGCCGCCATCGCCGCTTTCATGCGCGGAATGTAGCCGTGGTGGTCCGCGCCCCAGATGTTGATCATCTGGTCGTAACCGCGTTTGTACTTATCCATATGGTAAGCCGCGTCCGGCGTCAGGTACGTGTAGCTGCCGTCGTTCTTGACGAGCACGCGGTCTTTGTCGTCGCCGAACGTCATGGAAGCGAGCCATACGGCTCCGTCCTGTTCGTAGACGTGGCCTTGCGCCCTTAACGCGGCGAGCGCTTCGGTCACTTTGTCGTTCTCGTACAGCGAAGTTTCGCTATACCATTCGTCGAAGCGGACGCCGAACCGTTCCAGGTCGCGTTTGATTTTCGCGAGTTCCTTCTCCAGTCCGTAAGACCGGAAGTAAACGAAACGTTCTTCCTCGCCTAGGGAAAGAAGCTTGTCCCCCTGCTCGTCCGCCAGTTCCTTCGCGAATCCGACGATGTCTTCGCCGAAGTAGCCGTCTTCCGGCATCTCGGCGTCTTGCCCGAGCACCTGACGGTAGCGGGATTCGATCGACCGGGCGAGGTTATTGACCTGGTTGCCCGCGTCGTTGATATAGTATTCTCTCGTGACGTCGTAACCGGCGGCGGCCAGCACGTTGCACAGCGCGTCGCCTACGGCCGCGCCGCGGGCGTGGCCCAAGTGAAGGCTTCCCGTCGGGTTCGCGCTCACGAACTCGATCTGTACCCTCTTTCCTTGGCCGGCGTCGACGTTGCCGTACTCGCCGCCCCGGCCGATCGCTTCGCCGATGACCGGATACAGGTAGCTCTTGTCCAACCGGAAGTTAATGAATCCCGGTCCCGCGATTTCGGCGGAAAGGATCGAAGCCCGTCCGGCTTCCAGGTTGCCGATGATCGCTTCCGCGATCTGGCGCGGGTTCTTCTTCGCGAGCTTCGTCAGCTGCATCGCCAGGTTCGTCGCCAAATCTCCGTGCGTTTTGTCCTTCGGCACTTCCAGGACGATCGCCGGCAGCTCGTCCCTCGATGACGCGAGCCCCGCCGCGAGCGCCGCGTCCGCTAGCGCCTCCTTCACCGATGTTTGCAATTGTTCCAATGCGTTCATGGCTTTCGTTCCTCCCGAATATCAAACCTTAAGGCTGTGTTCCACTCTGTTGTGGCTTAATGACAGACAAATGAACTGTAAAACATGCAGTTATTTCGGCTAAAAATCAGATATCTGGTAAAATAGATGTAATACATACATTAATTTCACCAGATTCATCCTGCATCAGTTGAAATCCGCAAAATGAAGTGCACTTTTGCATATAATTCATGCAAAGGCCTTACCGCGTATCTTTTTTCATGCACATTTTACAGTTAAATATTCCAACTACGTTGTTTCTAAGCAACATTCACGCTGAACTCAGCCAACCTTAATGTCGAGACGGATACGGAAGCTTCCGGCCGACTGATCATGCATGAGCAATTCGTATTCCCATTCCACGTAACCGCCGGCCTCCGACAATTCGGATGCCAGCATGGACGTACGCGCCCGTACGTCGTGAGCGCCGTAAGGCGTCGTCATTTCACCCGGCACGGCTTCTTCCCCCAGGCGGAAAACCTGCTCGTAGTCGACCGTTCCCCTGCGCCTGAGCCTGAGCTCCCCGTCGCGGACGAACAACGTGTTGTTCGTCTCCGCCCCGCTTTCGTCGGGCGGTTCCTTGTACGTCAGCGCCCAACCCGCGGCCAGGCGGAACAGCTCGCCAGGCAATCCGGCAAGGTCCGTCTCGCCGTCCTGCTGCCGGCTGCGGAACCCGACGGTTACGCTCCGTTTGTCCGGCATCTTTCCCTCTCCTTGCGCCTCGTTACTCTTGTTACTACTATATACACATCGCCCGATCAATTCAAATACGAAATCGGGGCTTGAATAAGGATGGACGGCGCGGCTATAATGAGTAAAATAAATGATCGACGATGAACGAGAGAGTAACCGAGCCATTCTCGAACGCAGCGAGCCGGGACAGTGGAAGCCGGCGCGAGAACTCGGCGAACCGCACTCGGGAGTCGGTTTCCCGAACAAACGACGAAGTAGGGAAACCCGGCGGCACGCCGTTAACGGGCATACGAGTGGGTTCCGCGCGGGCGGAACGCCATAAGAGTGGTACCGCGGATTCATCCTCCGTCTCTTAACGAGACGGGGGATTTTTGCATTTCACTGACTTTATTCGATTAGGGAGGTTGGGAAACATGTTGACGACAATCGCCGCGTCCATCATCGCTCCGTCGTTGCCCGCGGAAGCGGACATGACGGAAGCAAAGCTTACCGGCATGCTGGAAGTCCCCCCGCAGAGGGAAATGGGCGACGTCTCGTTGCCTTGCTTTACGTTCTCGAAGCTTCTTCGGCAATCGCCGCAGAAGCTCGCGGAGCAGTTCGCGGACGCGATCAACGGCATAGTCGGCCGAGATGGCGAAGTGCGGGCCGCGGCGCTGGGCGGCTATCTGAACTTGACGTTCGGCGGAGCGCACTGGAAAAGCGACATCGTCGGCGCCGCCCTGGCCGAGGACTACGGACGGTCGCGCCTTGGCGAAGGGAAACGCGTCGTTATCGACATGTCTTCCCCCAACATCGCCAAGCCGCTCGGCATCGGCCATCTGCGCTCGACGATGATCGGCAACGCGCTGGCGAACCTGTACGCGGCGACGGGACACGAGGTTGTCAAAGTCAACCATCTGGGCGACTGGGGCACGCAGTTCGGCAAGCTGATCGTCGCGTACCGGAGATGGGGCGACACGGACGCTTTACGGAACGAGCCGATCGCCGAAAGCTTGCGGTTATACGTTCGGTTCCACGAAGAGAGCGAACGCGAGCCGGCGTTGCAAGATGAAGCGCGCGAGGCTTTCGCGCTTCTCGAGCGCGGCGACGAGGAAACGCACGAGCTGTGGCGGTTCTTCGTGGACGAGAGCATGAAGGAATTCCATCGGGTGTACGACCGGCTCAGCGTATCGTTCGACCATTACACGGGAGAAAGCTTCTATAATGACCGGATCGACGCCGTCGTTCGGGAACTGGAAGCTTCGGGATTGCTGGAGGAAAGCGACGGCGCCAAGGTCGTCCGCTTGGAGGAGCTCGGACTGCCGCCATGCCTCATCTTGAAGAAGGACGGTTCGACGATCTACCCGGTTCGGGATCTCGCCACGGCGATCTATCGGAAACGGGAGCTCGGAGCCGATGAAATGTTGTACGTCGTCGGCGCGGAACAAAGCTTGCACTTCCAGCAAGTGTTCGCCGTGCTCGGCAAGCTGGGGCATTCTTGGGCGGCTTCGTGCCGGCACGTGCCGTTCGGCCTCATGACGGTCAACGGCAAGAAGATGTCGACGCGCAGAGGCAAGGTCGTGTTTCTCGAGGACGTGCTCGACGAAGCCGTCGAACGCGCGCTCGCTATTATTGAAGAGAAAAGTCCCTCGTTGCCGAACAAAAAGAAAGTCTCCGAAGCGGTCGGCGTCGGCGCCGTCATCTTCGGAGACTTGAAGCACAACCGGCAGCTATCCGTCGACTTCAACCTCGAGGATGCCGTCAGCTTCGAAGGGGAAACGGGGCCTTACTTGCAGTACACCCATGCGAGAATATGCAGCTTGCTCGGGAAAGGCGATTATTCGGCTTTGCGCGCGAAATATCCGATCGACGGCAGCTATCTAGCCGCGGAACCGGCGTGGGAGTGCGTTAAAACGCTATCCCGCTTCGAGGCGGTATTGGCGGAGGCGGTTCGAGACAACGAGCCGTTCGTCGTGGCGAAATACTTGCTCGCGGTCGCCAAATCGTTCAACCGCTTCTACAACGCCGGCAAAATCCTGGCCGAAGGCGCGGACCCGGCGGAAGTCGCGTCGAAGCTCGCTTTGGCGGCCGCCGCCGCGAATGTGCTGAAGAGCGGGCTCGGCTTGCTCGGCATCGCCGCCCCTAGGGAGATGTGAGCGGAATGCCCGCGCGTTCGTCCCGTTAACGGATATCCCATTTCCGAAACGAGACGACGCGGCATGGGCCTTCCGAGAACAGCTTGATTCCTTGCGAGGCTTCTCCTGGGTAGATCCGCGCCGTCATGACGACTTCCCCATCGCCCGCGAACACTTCCACGGAGGACTTGTCGACGAAAATTCGCAAAGCCAGATGCCCGTCGGACAACGGGATCGCCGCCCTTCGCTCGCCCCCGGGACCGATGCCGGAACGGTCCCGGTTCAAGCGAAGGAGTCCGTCCGACGTTCGATAAGAAAGAACGGTTTCTTCCGGTCCGCCGGCTCCTTCCCCGGTTCTCAGCTTCAAGCCGAACGCCGAAGCCCGTCCCGCCTCGAACACGGCGTGCAGCTCGTAACTGTCTCCGAAGGCGTCGATTCCCCGTTCTCCATCAAGCTCGAATTCGGACAAACGGCAAGGATTGCCGCGATAACTTTCGATTTCCTCTACCGGCCGGTAGACGATCCGGCCGTCCTTCAGCAACGCTTCGCGGGGCAGGCTCATCGCTCCCGCCCAACCGTGTCCGTCTCGCTGCGTCGGCATATCCGACTCCCACATGTCCATCCAACCGATGACGATGCGCCGGCCTTTCTCGTCTAATGCCGATTGGGGCGCGTAGAAATCGAAGCCGTGATCCACCTGGGCATAGCGTTCGGGGCGAAACCGGCCCGACGGCAGATCGAACTTTCCCGTAACCGCCATCGTCGAATGCAGGTTGCGGTATTCTTCTCCCTGAGCCGGCATTCGCTGCGGCGAGAGCATAAACACGTCTTTGTCCCCCAACGGGAACAAGTCCGGACATTCCCAATTATCGCCGAACCGGCCGTCGCTTTCCAAGAGCACGTTGACGAACGTCCAACTCTTCAAATCATCGGAGCGGTACAGCAGCACAAGGCCGTTGCCCTTCGCGTCGTTGGAGCCGAGCACGGCGTAGTATTGCCCTTCGCGAACGAATACTTTGGGGTCGCGGAAATCCTTCCGGCTTACTCCCTCCGGCATTCGGTCATAGCCGATGACCGGATTGCCTTCCCATTTCTCAAAGACGACCCCGTCTTCGGAGAAGGCAATCCCCTGCGATTGCTTGTAATCGCGGTCCTTGTCCGGCCCGGTCACCACGTGGCCGGTATACATCAGCGCCAGCTTGCCGTCCTTCGCGATCGCGCTTCCGGAGAAACAGCCGTCCCGGTCGAATTCCGTGTCCGGAGCCAAGGCGACCGGCAGGTATTCCCACTTCACCAGGTCACGGCTGACCGCGTGCCCCCAGTGCATCGGTCCCCAGACCGGCTCGTACGGATGATGCTGATAGAACAAATGATAAAGTCCTTTATATTGAACAAAGCCGTTCGGATCGTTCATCCAGCCAAATTCGCTCATCAGGTGATAATTCAGGCGATAATCCGGACGAAGCTTGTGTTTGTTCTCGCGAATGAATCGATCGGCATCAGAAGTCGTAAGTCGGATAAAGCATCAACCTTTGCATATGATTTGATAATTTCATACCTCTACTTAATTGAACCTTGCGTAACTCCTTGAATGATAAAGCGCTGCGCAAATAGATATACGATCAAGATAGGAAGAACGATTAGTAATACCGCAGGCAAAAACATCTCGTAATTGGTCGCATATGTGCCGTTAAACACTTGGATGGCGAGCGGCAGCGTCAGCTTGTCTTTGCCTGCGTTCTGTAGAATCAAGACGGGCAGCAAAAAGTCGTTCCAAATCCATAGGACGTCCAAAATGAAGATCGTCACGGAGGTCGGCTTCAAAATGGGCAGAACGATTTTGAAAAACGTCTGCCGGCTGTTGCAGCCGTCGATGAGCGCCGCTTCCTCGAGCTCGAGGGGAACGCTCTTGATAAAACCGTGATAAATGAAAACGGCCAACGATGCGCCGAAGCCGATGTACATAAAGATCAAGGTGAGCTGCGGTTGAGCTTGAATCCAACCCAGTTGACGCCCATAGATCGAAACCATGGGGATCATAATCGATTGGAAGGGAATGACCATGGATGACACCATGAAGAAGAAGATAGAGTTGTTCGTCTTGGTGCGATTCCGAACAAAATAATAAGCCGTCATGGCGGAGAACAACAAAATCAACGCGACGCTGGCCGATGTGATAAAGGATGTATTCCAGAGACTTCTGAAGTAATGCATGTCATGAATCGCCGTTTTGAAATTTCCGAAGTGAAAGGAAGTCGGAAAAGCAACAGGCGAATCGATGATTTGAGCATTGGTTTTAAACGCATTAAACAAAAGCAGGATAAAAGGAAAAAAGAAAAAACATAAAGAGATGACAAGCACGGCATACGTCAGAGTTTTTTGAAGATGAGCACGGGCGTGCATTATGCCTCGACCTCCAATTTTTTGCTGAAGTAAACTTGAAGGATCGTTGCCCCCGCGACCACGAAGAAGAGCACGAAAGCCTCGGCCTGTCCCACCCCGTAATCGTAGCTTCGGAAGGCTTTGTTGAATACGTGCATCGAGGCCATGACCGTGCTGCCGAACGGACCGCCTTTCGTCAACGCGAAGTTGACGTCGTAAACCATAAATCCTCTTTGCAGCGTCAGGAAAATCGTAACGATGAACGAAGGAACCATTAAAGGCAGGATCATCCGCCTTAAACGCAGCCAGCTGCCAGCGCCGTCAATGGTAGCCGCCTCCAAAATATCTTTCGGCACGTTCATCAAACCCGCGACGAAAATGACCATCATATAGCCGGCATATTGCCAAACCGACACGATCACGAGCGCCCAAAAGGCCTTATGTTCGTCCCCCAGCCATGTGGTTTGAAAGAGCGCCAATCCGTACTTCTCGCCGAAGTTGATAGCCACGTTGTTGAATACGAACTGCCAGATGAAACCGAGAACCAAGCCGCCAATCAAATTCGGGGTAAAGAAGGCCGTCCTGAAAAAATTCTGACCCCTGGTCCCGGCCGTAACCATATACGCCAAGAAGAAGGCGACCCCATTAACCAACAGCACCATGAAGAACACGTATTGGATCGTCAGCCAAATCGCTTTCCAAAACTCCGCGTCATGAAATACCGCGGCGTAGTTGTCCGTCCCGACGAAAGGCATGCTGGAAGAAATGCCGTCCCATTGAAAAAAGGTCATATAAATCCCGTATATGAACGGAACGAGAACCACGGCGCAAAAGATGAGGATCGTCGGCCCCGTGAAAAGCACTTGATTGCCGAGACGTTTTCCCAGGTTTTTTTCTGAAATCAAAGGTCTCTCCTCCACTCTATCCCTGTTGTGACGCTATTGAAAAGGAAAGTCGATGGAGAAGCGCAAGGGCTTATCCATCGACAAGTGCTCTTTCGGACAGCTTCTATCCCGCGGCAAACCGTTTACTTTACGTTTTTCCAGTAATCCTGAATGTCGGCAGCCAGACCTGCGCGATCGGTTTTATTGACCAGGTACTTCTGCATGGAAGCGCCCAATATTTTCCAGTGATCGCCCGGTACATAGTTGCCTGCAAAAGGAATGGATTTGCCCGCGTTGTTGTATGCCTTGATTGCTTTAGCAAGCGAATCCTTCGGCTCAAGCTGAATGTTCTTGAAAGCGGGAATGATGCTTGCTTTGTTCACCAAGAAATCTTGTCCCGCCTGGTCGTAAACGATCCATTCGAGGAATTTCTTGGCTGCCGCTTGCTGATCTTCCGAGTTTTGCGTTTGGTCGACGATGATTTGTTTGGTAGCGCCGATCGCGATCGCGGAATTCGCTTTGTCGCCGGCATTGTTGCTTACCGGAACCGGGAGGAACCCGAATTCGCCCGTTGCATTCGATTTTTGCAGCTCGGGGAACATCCAGTTACCGTTAAACGTGATTGCGGCTTCGCCTTTCGCTACAACCGCGGCGCTTTGTTCATACGTTACGGCAAGCGGGTCGTTTTTCGCTTTGTTGTACTTTTTCATGACTTCGAAAGTATCCATTAGACCATTAAAAGCTGCGTTGTCCGCCACTTTCTCGCTTCCTGCTTTCAAGCTGTCCAAATATTTGTTCACGTCGCCATCCGGCTGCGTCGCATATGCAATGGCTAGGAAGTGGTTGCCTAAGGACCAGTCCATGCTTCCGATGGATAATGGAGCTACGCCGGAAGCTTCGACTTTCATGAAAAGTTCTTCCAGAGCGGAAGTGGAATTGACCGTAGCCGGGTCGAAAGTACCGCCAACGGCTTTGTCGAGAACGGCTTTGTTATAGATAAAGCCGTAACCTTCGACTGCGAACGGGAAGGCGAGCGTCTTGCCGTCGATTTGGTTGGGCTGGGCCATATCGGCTACCCATTTCTCGCCCGAGAGATCCGCCGCTTTATCTTTGAATTTGGCGATATCGCCGGCATCCAGCATGATCAGTGCCGGCGCCGTTCCGGAAGCGTAAAGGGTAGAAGCCATCTCGACGGGAGATTGGCCGTCGCCGGTAGAGATCACCTCGACCGTAATATTGGGATTCGCTTTCTTGAACTCTCCGGCGGCAGCCTCGATCAGCTTTTGAACGTCGGCTCCTTTGGTGTTCATGAACGTTATTTTGACCGGTTTGTCGGCTGGAGCTTCGCTGCTAGCCGCGCTGCTGGCAGGTGCGCTGCCGGCAGGCGCGCTGCTCGCTTGGTTTTCATTGTTGTTATTCCCGCATGCGGATACAACGATTGCCAATACAAGCATGAGAACTAATGAAGCTGCCCGGTTGAACTTTTTCATGTCATTTCCCCCATAAATTGTTTTTGAATTACCCCTTAGTTTTCCAACAAAGAAAATGCGTTATTCGTTTGCCGTACATCCCCCCTCTACTTGTGCGGGCAATGAGAACGCTGTCATAAAGCATAAACATGAGGCTGCTTTATGCCAGGACTCTTGCATCGGCGAACGCGATAACTTCATCCTCTTTGTGTCAAACGATTGGTATGTCAATCGTTTGACATAATCATATCAGCATAGAATGAAAACGTCAACAATTCACTCCAAAAAGACGAAAAACCCTTACAGCGTAAGGGTTCGCAAGGCTTTTGTCATCCGTCACGTCGTTTCGCGTTCCACCAATTTAACCGGAAGCACGTACTCGCGCCCGATTGTCTCTCCGTCCATCTGCTTGCGAATCAATTCGACGGCCAGCCGTCCCATATCTTCGATCGGCTGCTTGATCGTCGTAAGAGCCGGACTTACCCAAGAAGCGGCGCTGACGTCGTCGTAACCGACGATCCGCATTTGACGCGGGATCTCTTTGCCAAGCTTGCGGCACCATTTGATAACGAAAGAGGCAATGATATCGCTGGTAGCGAACACGCCGTCGATATCCGAATGCTGAGTAAACAACTCCGCCATCAACCGTTCGTATTCTTGCTGATCGAAAACATCCATATTGGTCTGCAAGGTAAGGAACTCGACGCCTTCGGCCCGCACGACCCGCTCGAAAGCAGTCGTTCGAAGGTTTGATAGCATATCCAGATGCAAATTCCCACAAAAATGCGCAATCTTCCGGCAGCCTTTGTCGATCAACAGCCGAGCGGCCATCTCCCCCCCGCTTTCGTTGTCCGAAGCAACGAACGGTATGGCGTCGATTCTTCGATCGATGGTTACGATCGGGTAATTCAGATTCCGATAATCTTCCACTTCCAGCGTATGGCTGCCCATGATGATGCCGTCAACCCGGTTTCGTTTCAGCATCTCGATGTATTCTTTTTCCTTCACCGGATCCAGGCGAGAGTTGCAGAGCAGCACCTTGCAGCCGCTTCGATAAGCGTAATATTCCACATGATTGGCAAGCTCCCCGAAGAAAGGGTGCGACACGTTCGGAATGATCAGACCGATGATATTGGATTGCTTGCGCAGCAAAGAACGGGCGATTTCATTCGGCTGATAGTTCAACATATCCATCGTCTCGAATACTTTTTTCCGCGTCGCCTCGCTAATATATCCCCTATTATTAAGCACCCGGGATACCGTCGTAACGGATAGCCCCGCTTTTAACGCCACGTCATGAATTGTCGGCATAGAAACCACTCTTTCTCCGTCCGGTTAATTCATAACTATAACCGATATTCGGCAGGCGGACAAACCTCGCATTTCCATCCTACGACGATTCTATGCAATCGTTCATGACGACGAAGCGACCGGGCGTCAGGAATCGCGCGCCCTAGCGCGCTCCCTTCTACCCGGTCGCTTCGAATTGCCTACATCCGTTTTTAACGTTTGCCCGTTTCCGTCAACCGGAATTGGCCGACGAGCTGCTGCATGAACGCGGTGATCGCCTCGACGTTGTCCGATGTGTGACGGACGCCGACGATATCCGCGAGAAGCTCCTGCATTCGGCCTTCGACCTCCGTGGAGATGGTCCGGTTCTCGATGCTGACGGTTGCGACTTTCTCCATGAGCACGACGACTTCATCGATGACTTGCGTCTTCAGCGAATCGTCGGCTTTCGCGTCGCCGAGCGTCTCCGTCGCGGCGGCGACGAGCTCTGTGCCCTCGGACACGACTTTCGTCCCCTCGGTGATCGACTCGTACGCCTCCTGAGCGTTGTTCGTGATTTTCTCGACGAAGCCGTGCACTTCCTCCGTCGACTGGCGCGTCATGTCGGCAAGCTTGCGGATCTCTTGCGCGACGACGGCGAAGCCGCGGCCGTGCTCGCCGACTCTAGCCGCCTCGATCGCGGCGTTCAGCGCGAGCAGGTTCGTCTGCGCCGATATTTCCTCGATGACGTTCAACACGCCGCGGATTTCGTTCGCAGTATCGAGGAAGACGCGGATCGTCTTGTTCGTGTCGGCCACGCGCACGGAGATTTCCGACATTTTATCCCCGATGCGCCCGACTTCGCCCTGAGCGACCGTAATTTGCTGCGACGCCTTCTCCTCGAGCATGTGAAGCGTCTGTCGCATCTCGTCCGCCACGTCCTTGGCCACGTCGATATCCTTGAGCTGACGCCGGATGCTTCGGATCATGTCGTGGACCTTGCCGCTCACCCGCTCCGTCGAAGCGGCCGTCGTCAGCGTCGATTCGCTGAGCAGCTGCTGGCTGGAAGACACGTCCTCCGCGGCGAGCTTCACCTTGAGCATGATGCCTTCCATCGAGTCGATCATGTTGTTGATCCATTTCGCCAGCTCGCGGGATTCGTCGTTGTCGAACGTCTTCGTATCGAGCCGCTGGGTCAAGTCGCCTTCGCCCTCGGCGTTGATGCGGATGAAGCGACTGATCTCCCGAATCGGTTCGACGATTCTGCGGTTCGTCCGGCGGTGCACGGCGCCGCTCGCCCAAGCGCCGAACAGCAGGTTCATCGCCAGCGCGCACAGCCCCGTCGCCAGCGGAGACGCCTGCGAAGCGATCAAATATACGAGCGCCGCGCCCGCGATTCCGAGAATTCCGACGAGGAGCGCATGCGGACGAAGCTGCCGGAGGGCGATGCCCCGGATCCGATACACCTCTTCCAGATCCCCTTCGCACATCATCCCCCAGACGTCCGGGCAATGCGGAAGCTGGAACGTAACCCCTTTGCCGATAACGGGAATGTGACGGTAATCCGAATAACCGGGGAATTCCACGAATAGGTTGCTGCCGTTACGAATCGTGTTCGCCACGCCGGGATGCAATTGCCCCGTCGCCGGATCGGTAAACATCAGCTCGAGCTCCGTATGCTCCTTGACCGTCACCATGCCCCAGTCGGTCGTGACGCCGTCCTTCAGGTTCTCTCCGTGCGTGAACGTCCGATCCTCGAATCGGCTGCGCGACAACGCGATGCCCGGGGCGATATCCCGGTTCAAGCCCGGTTTCGCCATGAAAATATAGTTGTCGCCGGAGTCCGGATACACGTGGCCGGATTCCCGCTGAATCAAATCGCCGATGACGTCGTTCGGCACCCGCGCGCACAACGCGCCGGACCATGCGCCGTTCTTGAAGATCGGCTGAATGAAGAGCAACGTCATTTTGTCGTGGAACGGAGACGAACGCGAACCGGTCTCGAGCGTCATCGGGTCGCCGTACGGGCCGAACAGGCACTTGCGCCCTTCGCCCTTTTCCCCGCGCGAATAGTCGAGACCTGCCGATAGCAACGAGCCGGCGCCGTACTCCCGGCCGACATGCGGCGAGTGCGTGGAATAAACGACGATGCCTTGGCCGTCCAGCAAGATCAGCTCGGTCACGTCGGTCGCACGGGCGTACGTCGCGGAGAACAATCTGTGCAGAGCGTCCGTTCCGATGTCGCTTTCTTCGCTGTTGGAGGAACGAGATTGGGAATCGGCCGACTCCATCTGCTCCTTCAGCCGCTCCAGATGCCGCCACTGCTCGGATGTCCAGTCCTTCAGCACTTGGACCCTCGTCTCGGCGATTCCTTCGAAAATGTTTTCAACGTCTTGCTTCAGCTTCGCGTTTAACCGATAAGACCACCACAAAGGCAAACCTTGCTTCCAACCGAGCCAACCGAACATACGCCCACCACCCCATGTCCCTATCGATATCTTTGTCTATGGAAGTTATTGTAACATAGCGCAAACCGGTTGAAATCCATTATTTTCGTATAATTCGATAAAAATCAATAAAATTCGCTCTCATTTGAACGAAAAAGCCCTCGAAAACCGCACGTTCGCGATAATCAAGGGCTATAACGTTCGTTAATGTCCGCTTATTTCACAAAACCGAGAAGCATTTCGCGAATCATCTTGGAAGCGACGATCGGCGTCATCTCCGTCGGGTCGTAGATCGGCGCCACTTCGACGAGGTCGAAGCCGACGACGTTCACGCCGGAACGGGCGATCGCGTGAATCGCTTCGAGCAATTCCTTCGTCGTAATGCCGCCGGCTTCCGTCGTTCCCGTTCCGGGGGCGGCGGACGGGTCGAGCACGTCGATGTCGATCGTCACGTAGACCGGACGGCCCGCAAGCGAAGGAAGCTCTTTCTTCAGCGGCTCCGCCACTTCGAACGGATGGAAGCGGATGCCGGACGTCTGCGCGTAAGTCCAATCTTCCTTGGAGCCGGAACGGATGCCGAACTGGTAAATGTTCTGCGGCCCCATCAGCTCGGCCGCCTTGCGAAGAGGCGTGGAGTGCGACAGCGGCTCTCCCTCGTACTCTTCGCGAAGGTCGGTATGCGCGTCGAAGTGCAGGATCGCGAGATCCGGATATTTCTTGTACACCTTTTGGATGACCGGCCAGCTGACGAGGTGTTCCCCGCCGAGCCCGACCGGAATTTTGCCGTCGGCCAGAACGCCGGCGACGAATTCGCCGATGATGTCGAGGCTCTTCGCCGCGTTGCCGAACGGCAGGAGCAGATCGCCCGCGTCGAAGTATTCGAGATCGACGATGCTGCGGTCGAGGTAGGGGCTATACTCTTCCAGTCCGACGGATGCTTCGCGGATGCGGCCGGGGCCGAACCGGGAACCCGGGCGGAACGATACGGTGTAGTCCATCGGCATGCCGTAGATGACGGCTTTCGAGGACGAGTAGTCTTCGGAGCTGCAGATGAACACGTTGCCGGAATAGGCTTGGGGTAAACGCATGTCGCGGAAATCTCCTTTAGGTCGCTAGTGCTATCGATTTATTTTACTTCGTTAAATCTTCCACGAACTTCGGCAGCGCGAACGCCGCTTTGTGAAGGCGCGGGGAGTAGTATTTGGTGTCGAGCTCCGGAATGGCGCTCTCGTCGACGGCCAGCGGATCGTGTTTCTTGCTGCCCATCGTGAACGTCCAGAGGCCGCTCGGATACGTCGGCACGTTCGCCGTGAAGACGCGCACGAGAGGGAACACTTCCTTGACGTCGCGGTTCACTTGTCGGATCAGGTCGGCTTTGAACCACGGGTTGTCCGTCTGGGCGACGAACAAGCCTTCGTCCTTCAGCGACTCGTAGATGCCTTGGTAGAAGCCGCGCGTGAACAGGTTCACCGCCGGTCCCATCGGCTCCGTCGTATCCGCCATGATGACGTCGTATGTATTTTTGTGATCATGAATGTGCATGAAGCCGTCATTGACGATTACTTCCACGCGAGGATCTTCCAGTTTGCCGGCGATGGAAGGCAGGTACGTCTTGGAATGCTCGATGACTTTGCCGTCGATGTCGACGAGAACGACCTTTTTCACCTTCGGGTGCTTCAGCACTTCGCGCACGACGCCGCCGTCTCCGCCGCCGACGATGAGCACGTGCTCGGGATTCGGGTGAGTGAACAGCGCGGGATGCGCCACCATCTCGTGGTAGACGAATTCGTCCTTTTCCGTCGTCATGACCATGCCGTCCAGCAAGAGCATGTTGCCCCACTCTTCGGTTTCGATCATCGCGAGCTCTTGAAACTCGGTTTGTTCGTGAACGTACGTTTGTTTCGATTTCATCGTGATGCCGTAGTTCTCGGTTTGCTTCTCGGTGAACCACAATTCCATGGAGGACATGGGATCCCTTCTTTCTTCTGCATGTATGCGTATCGTATGGCCTTCGGGCGCACGTTGCATCGTTCGCTTTATTGTACCAAACAACAAGTATTATATAAAAACGTGCCCAAAAAGCAACAACCTTCGGTTTATTAAGGAAGAGAGACGGAGCGACTCGGATCTTACGGAGGCTCCACGCCCCGATTTTCGGTCGTTGAAGAGGGGATAGCCGGGAGCCGTCTTTTCCATACTAATGGAATCTAATCCTTTCCAACAACGACGAACGGCATGAGAGGGAGGCACGCGCGAACGATGGAAAACAACGATCGACAGCCCGCCCCGGTAGCCGTCTCCCCGTGGAGCAAGCTCCGCCGGAGGCTGGGCTGGCTGACCTTGCTGACGCTGATCGCTTGCGCCGGCGCCGGCATCGCGATGCTTCGTTACGGATCCTTGCCATCCGGAGCGACGATGAAATCGACGGAAATCGTCGATTCGGACGGCAACGTCATCGCTTCGCTTCAGAGAGGCATGAACCGCGAGGTCGTTAAGCTGGCCGATATTTCGCCGTGGCTCGTCAAAGCGACGTTGGCGGTCGAGGATCGCCGGTTCTACGAGCACGCGGGCGTCGACTGGAGAGGAATGGCGAGGGCGGCATGGGTCGACGCGAGGCATATGTCCAAGCAGCAAGGAGCGAGCACGCTGACGCAGCAGCTCGCGCGCAATCTTTATTTGACCCACGAGCGCACGTGGAAACGCAAGCTTAAGGAAGCGTGGTACGCCGCCCGCTTAGAGCAGACGTATACGAAAGACGAGATTCTCGAAATGTACTTGAACCAAATCTACTACGGGCACGGCGCGTACGGGGCGGAAGCGGCTTCGAGGCTGTACTTCGGCAAATCGGCGAAGAACCTGACGCTGGCCGAAAGCTCGCTTCTCGCGGGCATTCCGAAAGGACCGCGCTATTACTCCCCTCACCTGCGTCCGGTAGAGTCCCGCGCGCGGCAGAAGACGGTACTCGCGGCTATGGCCGACACGCGCCAGATCTCCCGGAAAGAAGCGGATACGGCGGCCAAATCGCCCGTCGACGTACGGCCGCTGCCCGAGGAAGAGGAGCGAACCGCCCCCTACTTCGTCGACTACGTCAAGAAAACCGCCGTCGAGCAGCTAGGCATCGACGAACGCCTTCTGAACGAGGGGGGCTTGACCATTCGCACGACGCTCGACTCAGGCATGCAGAAGAAGGCCGAGGAAGCCGTCAAGAGCGGCATGAAAGGGGCCAATCAAGCGCTTCAAACCGCCCTCGTGGCCATCGATCCCCGCAACGGCTACATCAAAGCGATGATCGGCGGCCGCAGCTACCGCAGCAATCAGTTTAACCGCGTGTTCGCGCGTACGCGCCAGCCCGGGTCGTCGTTCAAGCCGATCCTGTACGCCGCGGCCTTGGAGAGCGGGACGATTACGCCCGCTACTCGCTTCCGCAGCGAGCCGACGATCTTTTACTTCGATTCGGACCGCGAAATTTACCGGCCGAGCAACTATAACGGAAGATACTTCAACGAGGAGATCGGCCTCCGCCAGGCGATCGCGGCTTCGGACAACATCTACGCCGTCCACGCGATCATGGAGACCGGGCCGAACAACGTTATCGCGATGGCGCGCAGGCTCGGCATCACGTCGTCGCTGAAAGCCGTTCCGTCGCTCGCGCTCGGCACGTTCCCGGTCAGTCCGTTCGAGATGGCTTCCGCCTTCTCGACGTTCGCGAACGAAGGCCGGCGCTCCGAGCCGATCGCGATCACGAGCATCGAAGACAGGGACGGCAACGTGTTATATAAGTCGCGGACGCGCGGCGAGCAGGCCGTCTCCCCGGCTCTCGCCTACGTGACGACGCGCCTGTTGGAGAGCGTGTTCGAGCGCGGCGGCACCGCCCACCGCGTGTCGAACCTGCTGAAGCGGCCGGTCGCCGGCAAGACCGGGACGACCGATTCCGACGCGTGGTTCGTCGGCTATACGCCCGAGCTGGCGACGGCCGCATGGGTCGGCTACGACCGCGGCCGGTCAATCGCTTCGAGCGAAGCCCACCGCGCCGCGCCGATCTTCGCGCAATTCACCGAGACGGCGCTCTCGGCCTCTCCTCCCGCCGACTTCGCCGTGCCCGAAGGCGTCGTCAGCGTGTTCATTGATCCGGCGACGAACGCTCTTGCCACGCCGGATTGCCCGGGCCGCGTGCTGATGACGTTCCTCGCCGGCACGGAGCCGACCGAGACGTGCGCCGTCCACGGCTCGCATGAGGAGGGAGGCGACAAGCCCGGCGACGGCGGGCCTTCGATCTGGCGCAAGTTCCGGAGTTGGGTCGGGATATAGCCTAATTTGAATTGTTCTAGACCTGAACGGGAGAGGCCGGATCCCGGTCAGGTCTTTTTGGCGTGGGGGGACAATCAGATTGTCTTCGTCCAACTAGCGCAACGGCGCGGAACACCGTTATTTCCGCGGAATGAGGGTATTCGAGCAGTTAGCGGCGCAGGACACCGTTATTTCGGCGGAAGGAGGGAATTCGAGCAGTTAGCGGCGCGGGACACCGTTAATTCGGCAGAATGAGGGGAATCGAGCAGTTAGCGGCGCGGGGCACCGTTATTTCCGCGGAATGAGGGAATTCGAACAGTTAGCGGCGCGGGACACCGTTAATTCGGCAGAATGAGGGGAATCGAGCAGTTAGCGGCGCGGAACACCGTTATTTCGGCAGAATGAGGGGAATCGAGCAGTTAGCGGCGCGGGGCACCGTTATTTCGGCGGAATGAGGGGCTACGCGGCAGTTAGCGACGCGGGACACCGTCCTCTCCTTCCCCATCGAGCCCCCGGCCGCGCTTCCCCATCCGGGCGGAATCGGTTAAGATGACGATGGGAGATTTAACCACGAACGGAGTGTGAAGCGGTGACCATCAAAGTGCTGATCGCGGACGACAATTCCTTCATTCGCGAAGGGATGAAAATCATCCTGACGACGTTCGCCGATTTCGAGGTCGTCGGCACGGTCGGGGACGGCGCGGAGGCGGTCGATTACTGCCGGAACAACGAAGTGGACGTCGTGCTGCTGGACGTGCGGATGCCGAACATGAACGGCGTCGAAGCCGCGCGCCTCATTGTCGCGGAGACGAAAGCGAAGCCGCTCATCCTGACGACGTTCGACGACGACGAGTTCGTGCTCGAAGCCGTCAAAGCCGGCGCGCGCGGCTATTTGCTGAAGAACAACGATCCTGAAAGGATCCGCGACGCCATCAAGAGCGTGCACAACGACCATCACGTACTGCAGGACGTCGTGCTCGAAAAGATTAAGTCCAATTTGCTGAACGGCGGGACGAACGCGCCCTCCTCAGCTCACGCCCACGCGCCCGCCAAGCCGGCCAATGCCTTCGCTGACGGAAGCCTCATCGACCGCGGCCTGTTCACGGAACGCGAACTGGATGTCATGACGCAAATCGCGAACGGCCTCTCCAACAAGGAGATCGCCAAGAAGCTTTTTATATCCGAAGGCACGATAGCCAACTACATCACGTCCATCCTGAACAAAACGGGACTAGAGCATCGCACTCAGATCGCCATCTACTACTTAACGGGCGAGACGAGAATGTCCGACGGTTAACCGGCAAAGGAACGATGGCCGAACGCGCGCATTCATCGGGGAACGAGCGACAAGGAGGCAGGCTTCATGGATTACCGGATCATCGGCAACAAAGCGGGCCTGCTCGCCTATACGATCGCCGTGTCTTTCTTCCTTACGGAGCAATCCGACGAACGTTACATGCTGGCCAACCTGGTCTTCCTGAGCCTGAACATCGCCATTCCGATTTTCAAGCGCCCCGCGCCGAAACGCGTACTCGGCCTGCTCGCCGCCGCTTTCGCCATCGGCTGCGCATGGAAACTCGACCCGCTTTTCTTGCTCCTGCTTCCGGCCAACCTGTACGAACTGGCTTGGCTCACCGGCTTGCGGACGCTCTTCGCCGGCCTGCTGTTGCTCGTCCCCTTGCCCTTTGCACCCAAGGAACTCGTTCCGGCTTACTTGCTCGCCGCGTCGCTCAGCTTCCTGATCTTCGCGAACGGGCGCGCGGCGCTCGCGAGAATCGGCAAGCTCGAGGCGATGAACGAGAAAGCGCGCGAAGATTTCGAACGGCTTACCCGCTCGCTGAACGAGAACGCGGATTATATGAGGCGTTCCGAATACACGATCAAGCTCGAGGAGCGCAATCGGCTGTCGCAGCAGATCCACGACGACATCGGGCACGCGATGGCCGGCGCCCTCATTCAGATGGAAGCGTCGAGGATGCTGCTCGCCTCCAATCCGGACAAAGCGTCGGAGCTACTCGGCAACGCCATTCATATTTCCAAAGAAGGACTCGAACGCATTCGCTTGACGCTGAAGGACGCGAAGCCCAAATCCGAGGAGCTCGGCATCAACCGGCTTCGTCTCATGGTGGACGAGCTGTCCGCGAACCGCGGCGTGCAGGCGACGCTTTCCCACAAAGGGGACGTCGACGCGGTCACGCCGCTCCAATGGAAGATCGTGCAGGAGAACGCCTCCGAGGCGATCACCAATTCGCTGAAATACGGTCAAGCGACGAGCATCCATATCGAAGTGCACGTGCTCAACAAGTTCGTGAAGTCGGTCGTGTCGGACAACGGCGTCGGCGCGGATAAGATCGTCAAGGGCCTCGGCATCGTCGGCATGGAAGAACGCGCGGCCGCCGTCGGAGGCACCGTCGTCGCGGACGGCAAGAAGGGCTTCAGCGTCACGACATTGCTGCCAAGGGAAACGCCGGCGCCTGCAGACGGTTCACCCTGACATTCTCACGGTCCAAAACATGAAGATTCTCATATCCCGGGATGAACTTATGCACTGACATAGGGGCATCCTTTTTCATTACAATTCAATCATAACCTCTTGAAAAGGAAGTTCGAAAAGTCAGATTTCGATCACGAAGCCTATGCTGATAACCGAACTAATCGAACCTTAATCTAATTTAGATGGAGTGATCCGGATGAACGTACTTGAAATCCGCAACCTGACGAAGAAATTCGACGATTTCGTCGCCGTGGACAATATGTCCCTGAGCGTGAAGGAAGGCGAGATTTTCGGGTTCCTCGGCGCCAACGGCGCGGGCAAGAGCACGACGATCAGCATGGTCGCCTCCCTGCTCAGAAGCACGAAGGGAGAAATTCTCCTGCTCGGCAAGAACATCTCGGCCAACGCCAAGTTCGCCAAGTCGAACATCGGCATCGTGCCGCAGGATCTCGCCATCTACGAGAACATGACCGCCTACGAGAACGTGAGCTTTTTCGCCGGACTGTACGGCCTGCGCGGCGCTCTCTTGAAAGAACGGACGGAAGAAGCGCTCCGGTTCGTCGGCCTCGCCGACAAAGCGAAGAGCTATCCTTCCAGCTTCTCGGGCGGGATGAAACGTCGCCTCAACATCGCTTGCGCCATCGCGCACCGGCCGAAGCTGATCATCATGGACGAACCGACCGTCGGCATCGATCCGCAATCCCGGAACTACATTCTGAACTCCGTCCGGGAGCTCAACGAGATGGGCTGCACGATCATCTATACGAGCCACTACATGGAAGAGGTCGAGGAGATCTGCACCCGCATCGCCATCGTCGACCACGGCAAGATCATCGCGGAAGGCACGAAGGAGCAGCTCAAGGCGATCATCACCGACACGAAGGACATCTGGATCGGCGTCAAAGGCGGGGAGACGTTGGAGACGGAACGGCTGAAGCAAATCCCGGGCGTCACCGCGGTCCGGCTCGAGGACAACGTCGTCAAGATCGCTTCCAAAGGCGAAGTAAACAACTTGAACCGCATCGTCCAGCAGCTGATCAAGGACGAAATCGAAATTCGCTCGGTCGAAGAGCAGGCTCCGAATCTGGAGACGGTGTTCCTGACGCTGACCGGCCGCAACTTGAGGGACTAAGGGGGAACGAGAGATGCACATCCTCAGTATCGCGTTAAAAGAAATCAAGTCGACCCTGCGGGAGAAAAGAACGTTCGTCTTCATGCTCGCGTTCCCGGTCGTTCTCATGCTGATCCTCGGCACGGCGCTATCGAACGCCTTCGTAAGCAGCACGCCGGTGGACAATATCCGCCTTCTCTATAAGAACGACGCGACGAACGGTCAATTATCGCAATCCTGGCAAGCTTTCGCCGATGCCCTCGCCAAGGAAGGCATCGAGACGACGCCTCTCGCGGCCGACATGGACGGCAAGCTCGAAGTGAGAGAAGACCATTACACCGCGTACGCCGAGATCGACGATCGAGGCCTCGCTTTGTACACTAGCAGCAAAAACACGATCGAGAGCAACATCGTTCAAGGAATGCTGACCGCCTTCTCGGATCGATACAACTTGGCCGCGGCCGCTTACGAGACCGACCCTTCCAAAGCCGAGGCGATTCTCGCCGGCGCGAACGCGGAAGGAACCGAATTTGTTCGGGAAACCGCGCTGGACGCCGATAAGAAACCGGGCTCCATCGATTATTACGCCATCGCGATGACGACGATGATCGGTCTTTACGCCGCCCTCCCCGGCAGCATGCTGTTCCAAGGGGAACGCTCCCGCAATACGCTCGCCCGCCTGACGGCCGCGCCGGTCAGCAAAGCGGAGGTGTTCATCGGCAAAGTCGCCGGCACGACCTTCATCAACAGCATCATGGTCGGCGCCGTCATGCTCGTCAGCGGCGTGCTTTTCCAAGCGGACTGGGGCAGTCACCCCGCGCTCGTCCTCCTCGTGCTGACCGCGGAAGTCGCGTTCTCCATCAGCTTCGGCCTCGGGCTCAGCTACTTATTCGGAGGCGAAGCGGCCCGCACGTTCATCATGATCTTCACGCAGGTCGCGTCGTTCGTAGGCGGCGCCTACTTCCCGATCGCGGACACGGATAAAGGGCTGGGTCTCCTGACGGAGCTTTCGCCTCTACGCTGGGCGAACCGCGCGCTGACCCGCATCATTTTCTCGGACGACTTGAACGCCGCTTGGCCGACGATCGGATTGTTCGCCGCCAGCGCCGCCGCGTTCCTCGCCGTATCCGTCATTTCCATTCGCCGGAAGGAGGCGCTCTAAAATGCTGAAAGATATAGGCTGGCTTATGCGCAAAACCTTAATGAACACGTTCCGCAGCAAAAAAAGCCTGTTCTTATACTTGGGATTGCCGATCATCGGCGTCTTCGTCTCTACTTTCCTGTACGGCAACTTCAACGGCGGGACGCTTAAGGTCGGCGTCGTCGACCAAGACGGCGGCTCGGCGCTGACGCAAGACGCGATCCGGTTCGTGGAAGGCTTAAAGGAAGTCGAAATGACGGTCACGGACGAAGCGACGCTGAAAAAAGACATCGCGGCCGGCAAGCTGGACAGCGGGCTTATTTTCGGCGAAGGCTTCTCGGCGAGCTTGCGGGCCGGGACGGAGCAACCGGAACAGCTGACGCTCCTCTCCGTCAAGGGCGCCCAAGTGACCGCTTACGTCAAGGCGATGCTGCAAGGTTACGTAGCCAACGTCGCATCGATCGGCCGCGAGACGAAAGGCGATGCCGCCGGGTTCGACGCGCTGTACTCGGCCTATCGGGACCAAAGCTTCAAGGTGACGACCGAGCAAGTGACGGATACGTCGCATAACAAAGACATGACGTACCAATCGCTCGGCTTTCTCATTACGTTCATGCTATTCTCTTCCGTCAATCTCTCGGAGCTCATCCTCGGGGAGAAGGAAAACCGCACGTTCCTGCGCCTGCTCTCGTCGCCGATCTCGGCAAGGACGTACGTGCTGGCGAACGTCGCGGTAAGCTTCGTCATCCTGTTCGCGCAGATCGTCGTCACCTTGTTCCTGATGAAGAACGTCATGAACATCGACTCCGGCGTGTCGTCCGCGCATTTGTTCCCGATTTTGCTGCTGTTCGCGCTTGCCGCGATCGCTCTGTCGCTCTTGATCGTCTCCTTCTCCAAGAGCCGGGCCGGCGCCGGCGCATTGCAGAACCTGATCATCACGCCGACCTGCTTGCTCTCCGGCTGCTTCTTCCCCGCCGAGATCATGCCGGACTCCGTCCGCCAAATCTCGAACTTCCTGCCGCAGCACTGGCTGCTCGATTCGGTGGAGAAACTCCAACGCGGAGATGCCTTCGGCAGCCTAGGCCTTAACATCGCGATCCTGTTCGCTTTCTCCGCCGCGTTCGCTCTCGTCGCGATCTATCGATTCGGACGGAATAACGATACGAAGCAGTTCGTGTAAGACGACAAAAACCCAGGTTTCGGAGCCGCCATCTGCGGTCCGGTCTGGGTTTCGCTTTTTCTATTGTATCTACTCTGCCAGCCTACGCGAGGTGGAAAAGTACATTTATTCAGGCCCGTGAACGCTGAAATTCGACTATATAGGTTGAACCAAAGACTACCTATCCCAGGCGGAGTTCGTCGCGCTGTACAAGGCGGCCTTCACCACGAACCGGTTGTTCAGCTTCGCGCGATCTTCGGCGTGACTTACTTTTATCCGGTATTCAAGGTTCGCGTCGTCCAGTTCGGCAACGACGACTTGTCCGACTTCTACGGCAACTACAACAACGTGACCGCCATCGTCTTCCGCGAAGTCCTGCACCGTACGTTCAGCGGCATCACGATCCAATGCCCCGCAGGCTACCTTCTACATAAGACTTTATGCTCGAAACGCCGAACCTTCCGTCTAATTCCCGTCAACCGAGAGCAGCAGTTCGACTAAACCCAACTACAGCGCCGTAACCCGGCCAACCGAGAGCAGCAGTTCGACTAAATGGGGTTGGAACAGGTTAACGTTACTGCATCATCTTATTGTCCATCAAAATCCGAAATCGGCGTGAATAGCTGCACAAGTGAAATCCGTTCCGATGAGATGGAGATTTCCATCTGCCGTTTAAGGACGTAGCCGATTAACGACATTACCGATTAACGCCGCTAACGATAAACCGGCAAGATAAGTATAGACGTTAAAGAAAAGCGTATTCGTATACTGATTTAACCATCCGAATCGGTAGATAACCGAGTCGGGATCTCCCGGGCCTCCTCCCAGTCGGCGCAGCAGCGAATGCGATTTCTCGTATTCGCCGTAAGCGCAAGCGAGGATGAGCAGCGTCAATCCGCTTATCGCTAGTATCGATGCCCGCCAATGGAGACGGATGCGATAGCTTATTCGACAAGCATAAACCATCAAGAACGCATACGCGGGTACGGCGGGGATGACGAAGAGCAATCCGGGATTCCCGTTGCCGGATATGCCGTGACCCGTCCCTCGGTATTCGAGAGTGAAGAGGCCGACCCCTGCGAACAAGGCGCCGCTTACCGCCACCGCAATCGCGAGGCCGATCGCCTCGGCCCGGTTACGCCGGGAGTCGGCGACCGGAACGCGCGAAGACTCGGACATGGACGTCGCTCGGCCCGGATTGCTCGAGAAGATTTTCCTATCGGATGGAGACATCTTCATGTCTACCTCCTTCCGCAATCATACAATTACATTCAACACCATCATACTCTTCACGCCTAAATTATACACTGATTTCCATACGAAGCCATTCGTGTAACGGATAAAGAAAAACCCGGGCGAGACCGCGATCGTCGCGGTCTCGCCTGGGTTATTTCACGTCAATCGAAACCTCTAAAGGCCGGTAAACGGACAGCAGCTCTCCCTGCCCGTCGACTGCAAACAACACGGAACGCTCGCGCTGAAGCTCGAACTCGTATGTTTTGCCGCTGGAGGGGTCCGTGACCTCAACCGTCGCATCGGCGGCGTATTCCGACACGAAGACGAACAGTGCCCCCGCGGAGAAGCTTACCTTCTTCCCGTACACCCCCGGAAGCTCTCCGCCTTGCTTCCATTCCAGTTCCGGCCGGACGCCGGCTTCGTTCAGGGCATATTCATATAGCTCGACCAAAGATTCGGTTCGTTCATTCAGTTCAAGAGGCAAAGGCGACCAGATCAGCTTTCCCTTGCCGATCGCATAGCTATGGACCTGCGCCGCACCGCCGCCGTTCGTTCCCCCGACGACTTCCTTGCCGATCTGCGCGATGCGATGTCCGCCGAAGGACACCGGCAGCCGCTTGCCTTCCAACTCCAGCAACTCTTCCCGAAGCACATTCCCGAGCTGCCTTCCGCCGGTTATCCCGACTAACCGTTCCGAGGGAGCCCAATATTCGTTCAGGCCGATCGGGCCCGTGTACAATAGCGTACCGCCGTGCTCCTCGATATGGGACAGCAGATCTTGCAGCGCAGCGTCCGCAAAGTTGTGCGCGCTTGGAACGACGATCAGCTTCGGCTTATACGCCGACAAGCTCTCCAGGTGATACTCCCCGACGGCCCGAAACGCCGCTTTCATCTCGTAAACAAGCGTCCTTGTCAGCTTGGATGTGGCATCGAAAGCGAGCTTGCACGTCGAGAAATCATTGGAGAACGGATAGACGACAACGACGTCTTCCAGCTCGCGGCCTTCGAACAGATCGCGGATTTCCCCCATGAAGCTCCCGAAATCGTACGACACGTCCGCCTCCGGCTTCTCCGTCCCGTCCGCCCTCAGCGCTCCAATATTCGACTCGTTCACGTTGTTCATATAGATGTTGGCGTTCCACACCCACTGGACCGCGCCCGCTCCCCCGGTGGAGAAAGCGTAAGCGTATTTGCGCTCGAGAATGTTGCGAAGCTCGAACTCGGAACGCTTGGCCCTGCCATCCGGCGTCTCGACATACATGATCCCGGTTTCCTGCACCAGATTCGGTTTGTCCGGCGACTTCGCGAAGATTCCGTCCCATACGAGTTGGTCCATCATCCACCACGTGTGGTTCGTCGTATAGTCAACCGCTTCGGCATAGAAGAACGGAGACGGCCGCTGACCGGCCAGCCCTTCATCCTGCCCGACGGTCACCAGCTGGCTCGGTTGAATCGAGCGAATCGTTTCCGTTAGCTCCCGGGCCCATTTATTGTGCATATCCATCGTAAAGAGCGTGTAATCGAGCCAAGCCCCCCCTTTCTTCGGAAGGATCGGCGTCGTGCCGAAGTTCACGTCCCCGGCTTCGGGCAGTCGCACATGCCCAAAATCCGGCAGCTCCGGCGGCGTCATATGCCAATGCTCCTGAAGCGCGCCGATGGAACCGTGTCTCTTCTCGAGCCATTCCGCGAACCGCCTCTGCTCGTAAGGATCTCCATTGGTTCGCGGTCCCGCGAAAAGTTCTTTCGGATTGAACATCGACGGCTCGTTAATCAAATCCCAATGGACGTTCTTCGTCTCCGCATGCCGTGACACGATCGACGCGATAAACCGTTTCTGCGCCTCCACGCTGCGCGGATCGAGATAAGGATTCATTCCTTCCCAAGCCTCGGGCGTAAACGCGAAAAAGTTGAACGTCACTTCGATGTCATGCTTCTTGGCCGTCAGGATAAAAGCGTCGATGGCGCGCAGCACTTCTTCGTACGGATGCCCGTCGACGTACATCACTTGCCGCCAAGCCGTCCATATGCCCGTGCGGATCAGGTTGATTCCGGCCTTCTTCATCTGCGCGATATCGCGGTCCCATACGGCCGCGTTCGGCATGAACAGAAATTTCCGCGCCACGTCGGAACCCATGTAGGTCATGCCGACGATCGGAAGCGGACGTCCGTCCTTCCGGAAATAATCGCGGTCGCACCGCAGCCATTCCCCTTCGCGCAGCAACGCGGAATCGATCCCCCAGAAGCCTTGGCGCAAGCGGCGTACTTCTCCCGCATCGGAAGTCGCGAGACAGCTGACGCCGTAATATCCGGGTTCGATCCCAACGGGAACCTGGATCTTGGCAAAAGCCAGTTCTCCCGACGCTTTCATCTCCGTCCGGCCGGTCCATACGGCTTTCGCAGCGCCCTTCGCTTCCTTCGTAACCTCAATCTCGAAACGCCAGAATCCGGGCTCGGACGGCAATCGGTCTTCGGCCGTTCGCAAGGCTTGTACCTGCAGCGTCAAGTTCGCCCGCTCTCCCGGCTCGTACGCGGCATAGTTCGGTTTCAGCCAGATCTCGGTCACGCCTCGCCGGCAATATGCGCCCCATTCGCCGAGCGCTTCCGCTCCGCCGTTTTCCCAGAACGTCTTCTCCGTCCGCAGGTTTACGAATATCCAGCGCCCGCCGGAGAAAACCCCTTTCGTATTCTCGATCAGCACGGCCGGAGCCGCGACTTCCCGATTTTCCTTGGACACGCCTATTAACAGCGGCGCGATATGCGCATCCATAGGCCCGCTTGACCCGCCTTCTCCCGGACGATCGTCCGACCGCGTCACATGGAGAACGAAACCCGTGGTCGGTTGAACCGAGAACAACGATTCCTTGCCGATAAACAGAGGAAGGTCTTCATTGGCCCTGTAATGATCGATCGGCGCGGGATCGACATGCAGCATTTCATGGATTTGCAAGCTTTGATGATAGGCGGTCTGCTCTTTCTCGGCAACCCACGCCCCGTTTTCTTGGTTGACAGGAACGCGGAATGGCTCGTCTCCGACATGAAGAAGGCCTCCCCCTCTTTGCAACAAAGCGAGAATATCCGTCCATGCCCGCTTGGGGAAAAACTTGCCGTGCAAGCTGATCAGACAGCCGGCATCCCGTAGCTTCCCGGACAACAATTCCGCGTCGACCACTTGTCCGATCGCCGATAGCGCCTCGATCGAGGCGTCCCCCGGACGTTCGCCTTCATAAGGAAAAGTATCATCGTAAAAAATAACCGTTCGACTCATTTGAACCCAATCCCCTATCCGTTCACCTTACTCGTATTTGATCGATTTGATTTCGAACGGCTTGAAGCTCAGACGGAGAACGCCATCGGCAATATCCAAAGGCTCCATCTCTTCCTCCAGCAGGTTGACGACGCATACCCGGTTAGGCGAGCCGGGCAGACGAACGGCGACGCTGTCGCGGCTTCCGACAGACTCATATAAGCGGACGATCGTTCCGCCGCCGCGCTCCGCCGGTTTGACGGTATCGAGCACGACGGAACGGCTCTCGAACGGGATCATCGACTGCCCGTCCGGCAGCAGCACTTCGCCTGCCGATGCTGCGGCTACGGCTGCGCTGCGCCGCGGAACCCGCACCGGGATCGCGGGGTGATTCAGCTCCGCGGCTTTGCGAACGACCAGCGCTCCGCGCCAATCCTGTTCGTGAGGGTACAGAGAATACGTAAATTCATGCTCTCCCTGATCCGCCGTAGCGTCCGGCCATTTCGGCGCGCGCAGCAAGGACAAGCGGATCGTGCCGTCTTTGATGTCGTAGCCGTATTTGCAATCGTTCAACAGGCTGACGCCGTAGCCGCCCTCCGACAAGTCCGCCCAGCGGTGGCCGCAAACCTCGTACTGGGCTTGCTCCCAGCTCGTGTTGTTATGGGTCGGCCTTTCCAGCGCCCCGAACGGGATTTCATAAGTCGCCTTGGCGGCTACGATGTCGACGGGAAACGCGACCTTGAGCAATTTGTGATCCTCGTGCCATTGCACGCGGGTTTTGAAATCGACGCGTTGCTGATGATGGTACAGAATAACGTCCTGGCTGATGGTCGACCGGTTCAAGCGCCACTCGAACCGAAGCACGTCCGACGTCTTCCCTGCCTGAACCAGCTCTTTCTTGACGAGCTCGACCGTTCCCGCCCGCTGCTGCTCGAAGCGAGGGTCGATGTCCCAGGCGTCCCAGTACAGCGGTTTATCGTGATAAAATTGAAGCTCGTTCGCTTTGGCTCCGGGAGGCAGAAGCTCGCGGCCTGCCGATTTGTCCAGCCAGCGCGTGATTTCCCCTTCTACGTTGAATTCCAACAGGTATTTCCTGGTTTCCCACGAATTTCCGAACGACGCCGTCACCGGCGCATCGGCAGGCACACTGTCGCCCTCATCTGCCAACGTCCGAAGCCAAATCGTCTTATAACCGACGGCGGGAATCGAAGGTACGGTAATCGACATCGTATAGCGGCCCTCGCCGTACTCGCCGTCGCGGCGGACGTCGCTTGGCAGCCGGTTGCCCGCCTGATCGAACGCTCCCGCCATTGCCAGCTCGGCATCCCCTTCGATCGTAACGACTTCGTCCCGCTCCCAGCCGAGACTGTTGAATACGACATAAGGCGTTCCTTCTCCCGCCGCCGATACTTGCGCGGCCAGCGCCTGCAGAGACTGCTCCAGACACTCGTTCCCCAGCTTGAACACTTGCTCGTATTCGGTTGCGGACGTCTCGTAGGTTTCCGTAATCGCCGTTCCCGGGATGATGTCGTGGAACTGGTTAAGCAGCATCAGCTCCCAGCCTTGGCGCAGAGCGTCCCGGCCCGGTTCGCCGTTCAAGAACGGCCGAGCCAGCCGGTTCCATATTTCCGCTTCGCGGTACAGCACTTCCGCTTTGCGGTTGTTTCGCTTATTCCGCGCATGAGTCGTATAGGTGCCCCGGTGAAGCTCCAAATACAGATCGCCGTGCCACTTCGGCAACGTCGGCGCGATTGTCCCGACTTCTTCGAAGAAAGCCGCGGCCGTGCCGAACCGGCTGACCGGCAGCCCCGGCATGAGCGAAGAACGGCGAACGTATTCGATCATCTCGCGAGTAACCCCGCCGCCGCCGTCTCCGTGTCCGTACAGCAGCATCAGCTCGTCCAGCTTGTCTTTTTGCCGGAATTCCCGCCAATGCTCGTGAATGTCTTTCGGCTTCGTATGCTCGTTAAGGCCGTGGTTCAAATACGATACGATGGAAGACCCGTCGATGCCGACCCAATGGAACAGCTCGTGCGGGAACTTGTTCGTGTCGTTCCAATTCAGCTTCGTCGTCATGAAGTAATCGATGCCCGCAAGCTTCAGCATTTGCGGGAGCGAAGCGCAGTAGCCGAACGTGTCGGGCAGCCACTCGATATGGGACGTTCGACCGAACTCTTCTTGATAGAAGAGTTGACCGTACAGCATTTGGCGGACGAGCGATTCGCCGTTCGGAATGTTCAAGTCCGGCTCCACCCACATGCCGCCGACCAGCTCCCACCGGCCTTCCGCGACTCTGGCTTTGATCTTCTCGTAGAGTGCCGGATCATGTTTCTTCGCGAAAGCGTACAGCAGCGGTTGGCTCTGGGAATAGACGAAATCCGGATACTCCTCCATTAACGTCGTCATGCTGGAGAACGTGCGGCTGACCTTGCGGACGGTTTCCCGAACCGGCCACAGCCAGGCGATGTCGATGTGCGATTGGCCGACCATGTGCATCAAGCCGTCCGCGCGTTGATCCGGTATTAACGCTTGAACGCGGTCCGCCAGCCTTTCCTCCATCGAACGAAGCCATTCCCCATCGGTCGGACGGCTGTCCAGAAACCGGTAGGTTTCCTCCATCGTCTCATATAGAACGTCCATCATCTTCTGCCGGACCAAGTCGCGTTCGTCAAGCAGCAGCATCGCTTCGTAAGCAACCTGGACGCTATATAATAAGCTTTGCAGCGGTTTGTTCGCGCGGACGAGCCGGATCTGGAAATGAGTGACCGGCGGATTGATCGTGGATTGGGCGTTGAGCGGATCGACCGGCTCCGGAATCGGGTCGTAGAGCTCGATTTCAAGCAACGGCTCGCTTCCGATCCCCCCTAAGTAAAGCGGGACGAAAGGATGGTTTCGATCCAACCCTTGGTAAGAGGCGCCGTTCACGCGAAGCAGCCCTTCTCCTCCGCCTTCCGCGAGCAAGCCGACCGAATCGGATGCCCACTCCGGAGGAATCGCGATTTTCTTTCTAAGAAAGTAAGTGATGCCGTGTTTCCCGTCCAGCCGGTCATCCTGCAGCAAGCCGTCTTGCCCCGGTTCGTATTCATACTCTCCCGGTTTGATATAACGGGCTTTTCTCATTTCCCAATCCCGCAGCGGTATGGCATCCAGCCACTGTTTATCGGATAAATATTTAACGTAACGAAGGATTCGATACATCTATTACACCTCGTTCTCCACGAATAAAGACGCGCCGATGCAGTCTTCGGCGTTTCTTCCGACCATGATGCTGAATTCCCCCGGTTCGACGGCGGGCATCAGCCGCGCGTTGATCAATTGCAGGTGCTCCTTGGCAATCCGAAAAGCGACCGCTCGGGTTTCCCCCGGTTCCAACGTTATTTTCCGAAAGCCTTTCAGCTCCTTCTCGGGCCGGGTCACGGAGCTGACTTTATCGGATATATACAGTTGCACCGCTTCCGTGCCCGCGACGGCTCCCGTATTGGTGACGTTGACCGTGACGGTCGCTTCCCCATCCGGCGAAATCCGCTCCGGAGACACCTTTAACCCGTCGTACTCGAACGAAGCGTAGCTCAAGCCGAATCCGAACGGATAACGCGGCTTCGAATCCGTCTCCAAATACCGCTTGCCCCTGCTTCTCTTGCCGTTGTAATAAACCGGAAGCTGACCGACGTCTTTCGGGATCGATACGGTTAACCGGCCGGAAGGGTTAACGTCGCCGAACAAGATGTCGGCCAAGGCGTTCCCGCCTTCCTGGCCCGGATACCACGCCTCGAGAATCGCATGCGCGTTCTCGTCGATCCAAGGCTCCACGATCGGACGTCCGTTAATGTACACGACAATGACGGGTTTTCCGAGCTTATGGATTTCTTTCGCCAGCTCTAGCTGTGCGCCCAGCAAGTGCAAACCGGTACGGTCGATTCCTTCGCCGCACTCCATATCGCTCCACGAATGCTCGGTGACGACGGAAGCGCCCGTTCTAAGATCGATCGTCCCCTCGCCGAAATCGCGCGCGCTTGAACCGCCGAGCGCCAGAACGACGACGTCCGCTTGCGCGGCGTTATCCAGCGCCGTCTCGAATCCTTCCTTGGAATCCCCTTTGATCCGGCAGCCCGGCGCGTACAGGATCCGGTCTTGCCCGCTCTCGCCCAATGCGTTGCGGATGCCATCCAATAAGGTGACCACTTGATGGCGAGGCTGCGGAGAAGTATAGTCCCCCAGCTGATTGTAAATATGATTCGCGTTCGGTCCGATCACCGCGATTTTGCCGGTTTCTTTGCTTAGCGGAAGCGTTCCGCCCTCGTTCTTCAGGAGGACGATCCCTTCGCGGGCGACCTGCCGGGCTAGCTCGACATGCTCCCGGCAACCGATGATTCTCGCGGCTTGCTCGGGGTCGACGTATGGACGCTCGAACAAGCCGAGCAGGAACTTGGTCTTTAATACGCGCAGCACCGCTTCATCCAGCTTCGCTTCCGAAATGGCATTGTTCCGCAGAGCGGACAGCAGGTGCTTACCGAACATTTCGCCGGACATCTCCATATCGACGCCCGCTTTAAGGGCAACCGCCGACGCTTCTTCCCCGTCCTTCGCCACGTCGTGGCCCCAGGCCAGCATGTTGATGGCGCCGCAGTCCGTAATGACGAACCCGTCGAAGCCCCATTCTTCCCTTAGAAGCCGCTGCAGCAAGTATTCGCTTGAGGTGCAGGGAACGCCGTCGATCTCGTTGTAAGCCGTCATCACCGACAAGGCGCCGGCTTCGACCCCCTTGCGGAACGGGAGCAAGTCTATCTCGTGCAGCTCGCGCAAGCCCATATGAACCGGGCCGGCATTCCGCCCGCCTTCCGAGCTGCCGTAGGCAACGAAATGCTTCAAGGTCGCGATTACGCTATCGTCCCGATCCAGCCGGTAGCCCTGCAGCCCTTGCACGGCGGCGGTCGCCAGTTCCCCGATCATGTAAGGATCTTCGCCGAAGCATTCCTCGGTTCGGCCCCAACGGGGATCCCGGACGACATCCAGCACCGGCGAATAAGTAGCCGCGCCGCCTTGACTGCGGGTTTCGGCCGCGATGGCCCGGCACATGTCCCGGTATAAATCCACGTTCCACGCGCTTCCCACCAAGAGCGGAACCGGAAATACGGTCGCTCCGATCGCCATATGCCCATGCGAGCATTCCTCGCCGAACAGAATCGGAATGCCGAGCCGCGAACGCTCGACCGCATAACGCTGAATTTCGTTGATCGCCCGCGCGCCTTCCTCCGGAGACAATCCGTTCTCAAGCGTAACCTCGGTCCATGGATCGGCGCGAAGCACTCCGTAGAGCGATCCGACGCCGCCGTTGCTCGCTTGTTTCTTGAAGGATTCGTCAAGGAGAATGGCGCCGTTGTCTTTATGGTAAGTCTTCCAACCGAACGGCTGAAGCAATTGGCCGACCTTTTCTTCGATAGTCATCAAGGCGAGCAGGCTCTCCGCCCGCTCCGCCGCAGGCAGCGCCGAATCCCTGTACCCCATAATCCGTCTCCTTTACATCCATAGACATAGCAGAAGGAAGTAAACCCGAAGGTTATACTTCCTGTTCTGCCCGTCAACGATTAGCTTTGGGTGATCGCGTTTTGGTAGATTTCGATATATTTGGCCAGGTTCAAGCCGTCGAAGCCCTTCACGTAAGCATCCCAGTCTTTCTCGATGTCTTTGTTGCCGATAATGAACTGGGCCATGCTCGTATTGACGTAATCCTTGATCGCCGTAGTCAGTTGAGCCGCGGTATCCGTGTCTTCCGGACGGATATACGCGCTTGCCGGATAAATTTCTTTAGGAGCATACGGCTCGTATTCCTTCGTCGCTTGCGCCAGACGCGTTTCGTAGCCTTTAGCGCTGAGCGGATCTTGCGCCGAAGCGAACGAGTCGCGGAATTCCTTCGACATATCCTTCGGACCGAGCAGCGACCAGCTATCGTTTCTTATCGCGTTTTCATCCAGCTTTTTAAGATTTTCGAAGCTGTATTTCGCCGGTTCGCCCCAGATGTTCTTCTCGCCCGGCTGCGCTTTGTTCCAGCCGATGCCTTCGTTCGTTCCGTATTCGCTGAACAGCGCGCCTTCTTCGCTGAATGCATAGTCGGCAATTTGGATAGCGGCGATTTGCTGCGCTTCGCTCGCTTTGTTGGTGATCGTGAACGCGAATTCGCCGAGCCCTTGCCATGTGCCCGCAAGCTGAACGCCGTTCGGCCCTTTAAGCGGCGGTACGATAACCCAATGCTTGTGGCGAGTGATTTTCTCGTCCCCGACATTGAGCAGGTAGCTGACGAGCGCGGTCGTAATGGAGCCGACGATCTCGTCGCCTTCGCGGTTGCCGAGCTGGCCGATCGCCTGGTCGTTCTGCGTAAACGATGCGGAATCGATCAGGCCTTCCTTGTACAGCTTCTGCATGTACGCAAGGCCATCTTTCCACTCCGGCTTGTTGGCCGCAAAATCGACTTTACCGTCGGTCACGGTCAAATATTTGTCGTTGTCGTTGTAAATAAACGAGTTCATCAGATAAGCGTCGATGTTGCCGTTCCATACGGACTTGTTCGGAGCGCCGGTCAGCGGAATTTCGTCTGCTTTGCCGTTGCCGTTCGGGTCTTGCGTCTTGAAGGCCTTCAGCACGGCATACAGCTCGTCCGTCGTCGTCGGCACCGGCAATCCGACCTTATCCAGCCATTCTTTATTCATCCAGTACTTCTGGGAATACGTGCAATGGTAACATTCATTAAACCGCGGAATGCCGTAAATATTGCCGTCCGGAGACGTCATGGCGGTTTTCAAAAACGGTTTTTTCTCCCATAGAGCCTTGAGGTTCGGAGCATACTTATCGATCAGATCGTTAAGAGGAATCAATACGCCCTGTTTTCCGTAAGTCATCAGATCCGCATTGGAAAATTTGCCTTCCAAGAACACTTCCGGGTAATCGCCGCTGGCAAGAAGAAGCTGTCTGCGGTCGATCAATGCGTCGGCAGGAGCAAGATCCCACTTGATCTTCGCGTTGAATTTCTGTTCGACCAGCTTCGTATAATCGTTGTCTTCCAGCGGAGCTTTTCCTTGAGGAGCGAAGAAAGTGACTTCTACCGGCCCCGAAGGCGTTGCGCTTGCCGAGGCGCCTGCCGATGGGCTTGCGCTGCTTGTATCTTTATTGTTATTGCCGCAAGCCGAAAGCACGATACTGCCGATCAACAGAACCATTAACGAAACCCACAGTGTTTTTTTCAAAATGACTCCTCCTTAAATGTTTAATCCGGGATGAAGCATACTTGCATAGCGGCGAATCTCGATGATCTTACCTCTCGGGCCTCACCTCCATTAATAGTTAACCGCCCTGCAAATTAACCTTTTAAGGAACCGATCATGACGCCTTTGACAAAATGCCGCTGCGCAAAAGGGTACATAATCAGGACAGGGATGCATGCCACCACGATCAACGCGTATTTGAGCACTTGCTCGAAGCCTTGGTCGCGAATCTTTAATGTCGTATTCGCCAACATTTCCGGATCGGCCGCGTTAAGGATCAGCAGGTTACGAAGCACGTATTGGAGCGGGAACAAATTCTCCGATCTCAAGTAGATCAATGCGTCGAAGTAAGCGTTCCAATGGCCCACCGCGTACATCAGGGCCAGAACGGCAAGAATCGGTTTGGACAAAGGAAGCACGATGCTAACCAAGTAGCGGGTGTCCCTGCATCCGTCGATCTGCGCGGCTTCCTGAAGCTCCGACGGGATGGAGGTCTGGAAAAACGTTCTCGCGACGATGACCTGGAAGACGGATAAGGCGCCGGGCAACCATAGCGCCCAACGGGTATCCAACAAATGGAGGTCTTTGACCAACAAATAAGTCGGGATGAGCCCGCCGCTAAAGAAGAAGGTGACCATCATGAGGATAACGACGATTTTGCGCCCATAGAACGTTTTTTGCGCCAGCGGGAACGCCAGCAGTACCGTAAACGCGACATTAATGAACGTTCCGACTACCGTGTAATAGATCGAGTTCAAGTAGCCTAGCATGATCTGAGAGCTGTTAAATATCGATTCGTAAGCTCTGAACGAGAATTCGACGGGAAACAGCCACACTCGGCCGGCAACGACCGCTCGCGGAGAACTGAGCGACGAGCTGAGAATGTACAGAAGCGGATACATAACGCTTAGCATTAACACCGTCAATAAGAGATAGATGAAAATAAGCAGAATTCGGTCGCCGAGCGTCTCTTTGATTTTGTTTTTGTTAAACATAGTTCCCCTCCTCGTCTACCACAAGCTCGTTTCCGATACTTTGCGTGAAATCCAATTGACAATCAGAAGCAGGATCAGGTTAATGACCGAATTGAACAATCCGACGGCGGTGGAGAAGCTGAAATTCGCTCCGAGCAATCCGACCTTGTAGACGTAGGTGGAGATGACTTCGGAAGAGGTTAAATTGAGCGAGTTCTGCATCAGGTAAATCTTCTCGAATTCAATGCCCATTACCGATCCCAACTTCAGGATCAGCATGATGATCATGATCGGAACCAAAGCGGGCAAATCGATATGAATGATTTTTTTCCATCTGGAGGCTCCGTCGATTCGGGCGGCTTCATATAACGCGGGATCTACGCTTGCCAAGGCTGCGATGTAGATGATGGAAGCGTATCCCATCTCCTGCCAGACGCCGGACCAGACGTAGATGGATTTGAAAAATTCAGGAACCCCCATGAAGTTGGTCGTCGGCAGTCCGAGCATGGTGAACAGCCGCTCTACCACGCCGACATGCGGCGTCAGCATCAGAATAATAATGGAAACCATGACGACGGTCGATATGAAGTGCGGAGCGTAGGTGATCATTTGAACCGATCGTTTGAAGAAGCCGGTGCGGATTTCGTTCAGCGCCAAGGCGAGCAGAATCGGAACGGGAAACCCGGCGAACAAGGAATAGAAACTGACGCCAAGGGTGTTCTTGATGATCATCCAAAAGTTCGGGGAATTGAAAAAGTTCTCGAAGTGCTTGAATCCGACCCACGGGCTCCCCCAAATCCCGCTAACGGCATTAAAATCTTTGAACGCGATTTGAACGCCGACCATCGGGATGTATTTGAAAATAAGTAAATAGAGAACAGGCAGCAGAACCAAACAATATAATTCCCAACTCCTCTTCATCTTCATCCATGAAAGGCTCATCCGCATTTCCCCTTGTCGATTCGTTATGTCCGAGTGTCGTGTTGCAGGTCGACTCGGTCGGTAAGTCGATTCTAGCCCGCGTCAGCTCCATTCATCAATTTGTAAGATTCCTTGACATCACCTTTTTCCCAAGCCTGTTCTACCGGGGAAAAAACATGAATAAAACGCTTACTTCTCATTTTTCTACACTTCTTAATTTTCGCTTAACAAAAACCCTCGGGTTCATGTCATGATATCTGACATAAATCCGAGGGTTTAGTTTGAAAAATACGATATAACGGCTTAATGTCCGGTTTGCTTACGATAATCGCTGGGAGAAACCCCCGCGATATTCTTGAAAGCTCTGTTAAAGGAATTGTAGTTGTAATATCCGACCTCGACGCTGATTTCCTGCAGCGACTTCTCCGTCTCCATAAGCCGCTTTTTAGCGTTTTGAATGCGGAGCCCGATCAGGAAATCGACGAAATTTTCGCCGAATTCTTCCTTGAACATCTTGCTGATGTTTTTGGCGTTCATCAAGAACTTGTCGCTCAGATAGTCCAAGGAAAGCTCGGGGTTCGCATAGTGCTCTTCGATGAAGCTTCGAATCTCGCCGATAATGATTCGATTCCGGTGGGAATCCCGGAGCGATTGCATTTTGCCGGACGCCGCTTCGAATATTCGGATGCAGGAGCTTTGAAGTTCTTCGATCGTTTCCCAATGCTTTTCCGCCTCAAGCAATTCCGTTTCCGTCTCTTTCCACACGTTCCGATACTCCCTGGACAATTCCAGAAATACGCGGTCCAAGTGCTGATGCAGAAACGACAAGAGGCTTTCGATTTCTTTACGCGAGAAGATGGAGTCGCGGATTTGCTTGAACAACTCGGCCAGTTGCTTATTCCAATCCTGATCGGGCAGCCGCAGCGCGTTCGAGAACGAATAAATCGTATGGAAATATTCGTGATTCCGGGTCTGCGGCCGGGCTATTTCCTCCGGATGGATGACTCGCCCCGTTCCGAGAACGGCTTTGTAGGAAAGCAAGCTGCAGGCCGTCTCGTAAGATCGCCTTAATTCTTCGAGCGTTGCCGCCGCGCCGCCATGACCAAGCGTGATCGTGAAGCTCAAATTTTGCTTGACCCACTGGATGACCAAGGCGGTGATCGCGTCCCGCATTTCATCCAGCTTCTCCTTTTCCGGCACCCATATGATCGCCGCCATCTGGCGGTCCGTCGTCCACTCCGCCCATATGGACGCTTCGCGTTGCTGAGTCATTTCCTGAAGGATACTGGATAGGAGAAATTTAAACAAGGATTGATCCTGCTGATCGTAAGTCTGGGAAAACGCGCGATATCCATCGATCTCAAGTACTTGGACGTAAGCGATCTTGCCGGCGGCATCCACGTTGTATTTTCTAAGGTCGGAAGACCATTCCGCTTCCGTGATCGGAACGGTACCTTCCATCGCCTCCAGAAAACGGTGCTTTTTCTGCAGGATGCTGTTCTCCACGTTCTCCTGCCGGATTTTCTTCGTCTCCTCCATCAAGTGCTCCAACGCGCCGCGAATGAAGCCGAATTCGTTTCCGTCCGATTTTCCGTCATTCGGTTGGACCAATGAACTGGTTTGAATCAGCGAGACGATTTGCCCGATCGGCTGATAATTCCGCTTGGTCACGTGAACGACCCAGAAGACGCCGAGCAGCACCGCGGCTATCGCCAAACCCAGCCAGACGCTGTAGAAATTCAGAGCAATCCGGAGAAATCCGGTGTCGATGAGGCCGCTTTCCACCAACCATCCGGTATAGGGAGAGACGAACTCGGAGAATACCTTCCCCTCACCGGAGGTTTCGTCGTCTTTGTCCAGCAAGCTCCGGTGCCGGTTGTCGTACATCCGTACAAAGCTGATGTCGGGATTGTACATTTGGGCGACGGATTCTTTCAACTTCGACAAGCTGACATTCACCACGAAGTACCCTTTCTTGGCGCTGGTGAAGTATGGATATCCCCGAACTAAAGAAATCACTTCTTCTCCCTTTAAGGAAGGGTATAATTGATAAACCCTTTTTCCCGTCCATTTGACGGTATCTTTTTTCCCCTTCATTTGTTCGATGAACGGCATGTCCGGAAAATCTTCTCTCCAGACGGACCCGTCGCCGAACACATAATGATCCTTCAGCCTTACGAAATACACGGAGTGAACGATCGGATAATTGAACTTCAAGTCTTCCATGATTTTGCCGGCCTGTATATTCTCGTAGACGTCTATGTCGTTAAGGCTGAAAAAACGGGATACGACCGGATCTGCCAGAATTTCTCTAACGACGCGGTAATCGATCTTTCTCAGCTCGTTATCCGTATATCTGATGACTTGCTGGGCCAAATATTCATTGGCCTTGATGGCTTCCTTGCGGTTCTGTTCGCTCAAGGTTTGGAAGAAAATCACGAACAATGCGGTGATCACTACGAAAAACACGGGAAGATACGATAAAAGGAGCTTACGAAACCAGTTTCTATTCATTAAGATCCCCCCTTCTTCCATGATAATCGTAATTATCGGTATCTATTGATTCGTCAAGATCCGGAATACGTGAGCGATCGGAGCCTGTCCGTTCCGATCGGCGTCCGGAAGGCGAACGGAAATCCCTTCTTCCGTAAGGATATAGGTTAGCTTCCCTTCCATGCCGACCAGTTCGATGCTTTCCGCATGGTCCATATAAGGAATCAGAACATGTTCCGGCACCGGCGAATCCGCATCCGGATACAGATACGAGCAGTAAACCGTATCCCCTTTGCGGGTGAACGCGCAGGATCCGGTGAAATAAGGGGCGCAGATTCGCGTCCCGTACACGGCTTCCCCGTACGACTTCATCCACGCGCCCAGCTCCTTCATCCGCTTCACGGCTCCTTCCGGCAATCGTCCGTCGGGCTGCGGCCCCACGTTCAGAGCCAAGTTGCCCCCTTTGGCGACGACTTCAAGAAGGATGTGCACCAATTGACGGGTCGGCTTGTAACGGTCCTCATACCGGAAGGAGAAAGAGGTGCCCATCGTAATGCAGCTCTCCCACGGCACATTCAGCGGACCTTCCGGAATCGTTTGCTCCGGGGTCACGTAATTTTCGTACGGACCGCCTACCGTGCGATCGGCCGAAAGCAGCCACGGTTGCCGTTCGCGCGCCCGTTCGACGACTTCGCCGAGCCGAATGTCCTGAGGAACCTTGCCGCCGTCTCTGACCCAGCCGGCATCGAGCCACAGGACATCGATGCGGCCGTATTTCGTCATCAATTCCATGATTTGCTCATGGGTGAATTGAACGAAATTCTCCCACAGCCAAGGCTGCTCCTTCGGATCGTAAGATGGTCCCCGCCACATGTTGGAGCCTCGGGCCATGCCAGGCGCCCAATAGGAAGGCGTGTGCCAGTCCGCTTTGGAGAAATAGGCGGCGATGGCCAACCCTTTATCCCGAAACGCGTCAAAAATATTCTTGCAGATGTCCGCGCGGGGATGGGCGTGAAACGGAGTGTCCGGTCCGGTTATCCGATAATCCGTCGTATGCGTGTCCCACATGCAGAACCCGTCATGATGCTTGGTCGTAAAGATCAAATACTTAAATCCGCCTTCGGCGGCGAGCTCCGCCCACAGTTCCGGCTGGAAGCGGACCGGATTAAACGTCTTGTTCAGTCCGAAATATTGACGCTTGAACTCTTCCATGTCGTCCGTCCAGTCGATGTCGTCGCGCGACCAGTCGCCGTCCTCGTCGCTTAGCGCCCACGACTCTACCAGCCCCAACTGGGAATACGGCCCCCAATGCATCATGAATCCCAATTTCTGATCCTTGAACCACTCCAACCGCTCCAGAATCAGCGGATCTTCCGGCTTGACCCAATCGGCTTCGCTGCTGAAATTGTGGACGCCGTTCTCCACTTCATGGATTTCATGGTCTTCCTCGTGCAGTTGCGTCTTCTGTTCTTCGGAATCGTTCATATCGGAATTCCTCCCATGTGTTTATCGGATGAGCGCTTTTAATGCCTTGACGGCTTCCTTCGATATCCCTAGCTTGTATCCTGCCCAGCGGTAACGAATGCGATCTTGGGCATCCACCGCGTACACGATCGGCAAACCCTCCTTCGGGTGTCCCGCGGACATGGAGCCGTCGATGGAAGCAAGCGTTTCATACGCTTTGTTTTCTTTGCCGAACCAGATGTTCGAAGGCAGCCCCTTGTCGCTCGGCAGCGTTAAGGAAACGTTCCATTTATCCTCTCCGATGAAGCATAAGATGCTCACGCCCAAGGATTCCCATTCGTCTTTCATCTCCCGAAGCTCGCGAAGCAGATGCTTCGACGGCTCGCGGTCCGGCTCGATCCAGGCGATAAACGTACCGTTGCCGCCGGCGAGCTTCGATACTTCGACCTTCTCGCCCGCGGGCGATTCGGCCACGCAAGAAAGATTCGCAACGCCTAGTATCGGGACTTCCGCGCGCCGCTTCCGGAACTTCAACGGAACGGCGGATCGTTGTCCCGGCTTGACTTCGAAGAAATGAAGGCGGATTAACGCGGTGCCGTCCTCCAAACGAATTCCGGTCGTTAAACGGTAATGGCCGGCCCGCATTTCAAACGGTTCATCCCATCCATCGGCTTTGCCCCGCTCGTATTGGAGCGTATGGTAGGTGCCGTTATCGAAACGGGCCACGGTGAAGTTGTGGAAATATTTTGCTTGCTCCTCGGATTCCTGGTCCATCATCCATATAACGGTTCCCGATTCCGCTGCCGGTACGGCGCCCGGAAACGCGGAAGCGTCGGATTTGCCCAATCGCGCATCCTTCCACGTCCCCGCGGATAAATACTGCGGCCTCCTATCGCTCGGCTCGAGCCGGGCGGGAATTCCCGCGCTGCGCGAAGCGGCGACGAACAGAATATCCCGCGACAGCCGATCGCCTTTCTTTAACCGGTAACTGCCGTCGGGCGTGGCCGATCCTCGGTAATCCTTCAAATCTTCGAAGATCTCGAAATCGTTCTCGATGGACTCCGCCAGCAGATCGGGATTCGCCGCGAATTCCCGGATGCCGGCGTCGCCGAAGCGACGTTGGAAGAAAGCCCGGTACGGCGTGATCATCTCAAAATCGACGCGAGGCTTCAAAACATAAGAAGCAAACGTATCGTCGCCGGTCTCGCCTTTCACCTTCATCGAGAACGTTAAATGATCTTCCAGCGTCTCGCGGAACGTATCCGTCAGATCCTTATCGTTTAACGTCTCGAGGACCCGCAAACTCCATTCGCCGTATTCAGGGGACTGCTCTCGTAAGTAAGCGGCGATTTCCCGGCTGTTCCCGCGCGCCTTCCGCAGAACGTTCCTTACTCTTACGGGCGGGAGAGAGCACTCGGCGGCAAGCGCATCGGCATCCTCCTCGCTCAAGAACGTCGACTCGTAATTCGCGCGAATGCACGCTTCTTGTTTCGTCCTTGCATCGTTAACGGATATTTCTTCCTCCGTAACCGGGTCATCTTCGAAATCCGGCAAATCCGGGGGCGGAACCATATCGAGCTGAGCCGTCTCGCCGGAAGGCAATCGCTTGGTTAAAGCAACGGTTACCTCGTCCGTTTGCCCTACGCGACATTTGGCATACCCCCAGCCTTCGCTTCCATATGCGGATATAAATACATCCCCTATGCCAAGCGTGACGGATACAGAACCGGATTCATCCGTATGCATCGGAACGATCGTCGATAATTCGGCATAATTATAGACCTGCAAATCGACCTTTGCCCGAACGGGATTGCCGTCCGAATCCACCGTGCCGACCTTCAGGACTTTCGTGTCGGCATATCGATGCAGCAGATTCAGCTCCGAATACCAAGGCCGCGCGAGCGTCACTTCTTCCGGTCCCGGGTAACCCGCGGCGACTCGAGTATGGACGAGCATCGCTCTTCTGGCCGGTCTGCGGAACCATCCCCGGTCAAGCCGAGGCTCCGGCTCGCAAGCGCCGAGAAAATGCCAAGCCCCGTCCGCCCAAGCCTCCACCCAGGCGTGGTTCGAATCGCAGTGCGCCCAGAGCGGCGTATAGCATTGTCTTGCCGGAATGCCGATACTTCTAAGCGCCGATACGGCAAGCGTCGATTGCTCCCCGCAACGGCCGAGCGCGGTTCGAATCAACGTCAGCGGAGATACCGTCCGCCGATCGTTCGCCATGTAATTCGCCTTCTCGTGGCACCAGTGGTTCGTTTCCAATATGGCGTCAGCCATGGACATCCCCTTGACGCGGGGATAGATTTCCTCGAATAGCGGCAACCGAACCTCTTCGATATTCTCGTTGTTCACCCTGTAAGGCAGTACGAAATGGAAAAACAACAAGTCGGGAATCCGCTCTCCCCAAGGCGCAACGTTTCGAATGTGCAAAGCTTGCCTTACATGCGCGAGAAATAGAGAGCCGTCGTAGTCGGCTAGATCGTTTAACGGCATATAGGCATACAAGTACTTCAACGCCAGCCGTTCGTCTTCGGACAGCGGTTCGTCGAAGATGCCGAAAAGCTCCTTATCCCTTGCCGACGCAAGGCGGCGTTTAAAGGCGAACTTCTCTTCTACAAGGAGCATCGTGGGTTCGTCTAACGATAATAGCCGGCTTTTTCCGTTCATAACCGATTACTCCTTCCATACTTTCCCGTCTTCGCGAATATATAGCCGCGTTTTCCCGTCCGAAGCCGGTACGGATGCAAGGAACGTTCGGGATGTCGTCTCGATCTTGGGCTCATCCGTCCATTCCGTTAGGCGCAAGGCCGACGGATCCTCGCTGAACCGTCCGTGTTCCGCATAGTGACTGCTCTGACGGTAGTATAGCCTTCGTAGCCCCCACTTTCGTTTTTCGTCCTCGGGGATTTGGGGCGTTGTTCCGGAAGTATCGTCGGTGAAGAAGACATATCCCCACAGCTCCGGATAATGCATATTCACAATGCCCATCGGAGACCAGACCCAGTTATCCTCCGGGAAAGGGCGCCCGGTTCTAGGATCGAGCTTCTTGACGTACTTGCCGTCTTTCGCTTCTACTTGCCACTGCACTCTTGAAAAATTCACCCGCCAGAACTCGCCCGGCCGAGGAGGGCGACCTTCCAAGGCGCATTCTTTCAATATGTTCCACGGCATAGCCACCTCGACGCTCCACAGCCGATTGTCCGCCGAAGGATCGTTCAGCCTGCCGTCGATATGAACCGCGGTCCGGATCCCGCGGATATCCCAGCCGTTCACGGCCGGCCCTCCGTCGCGGTAAGGTTTCACGAGCAGTAAATCCCATATCGTATTCAGCGCGTTCATCTCGAACTCGTAGTATTGGTGGGTATCGCCGTCGGGGTCGATAAAAATTTCAAAATCGTTGTCATAGAAAATGACGGATTCCCGCTCGGTTAACGTCGCCCATATTTCATCTTCCTCGAGCTCCGCGCCGAAATAGAAATAGTCGTCGTCCCATAGCATTTTAACGCGCGTGCGTTTAGCCGGAGCGGGCTTGGCGTCGCCTTCGATATCCGCGAAATACTCGCTCCACTCCGCGGTTTTCCAAAACGGTTTGTCCAACCGGCCGTCAAGCGAAGGCAGCGCTCGATCCGCTCTCTTGCAAAGGTACCGGCCAGGGCAGTAGTTCGTGATGTTCGGTTCCGGTACTGCGCTTCTCATCGCTTAACCCCTCAGCTTCCGGAAAGCGATGCGTTCCCGCTTCCATGTATAGGTAATATAAAGTTCGTTGCCCCTGCATACGATGGCCGGATAGGAATACTCTCCCGGGCCGTCTTCGAGGACGACCTCGTCGGCCCAAGCGAACCCGTTGTCCGACGAGAAGCGGACGACGAGCGGAGTGCGCGGCGAATCGGTCGTATAACCGCTCACCGGGTTAAACGCAAGCGCCAGCACGCCGTCGTCCATGCGGACGACATCGACTCCGCTGTTGTTGTTCGGCAGATGGGTCGGATAAGCCGCACTCCACGTGCGGCCGGCGTCTTCGGAATCGCTTCGGTAAATAAAACCTTCCGTGCTTCGCAACAGCATATGAACAAGCGATCCGCCCGTCGACCATAAAGCCGGTTGAATCAACCCTTTGGATGGACCGTGCTCGGTTCCGACAAGCTTTGATACATCCACCGGTACGATCGAGCTTCGGGTCCATGTGCGTCCGTCATCCTCCGAGATGTCCACGAACGCTTCCCAGAGCTCTTTGCCCGGCTCGTCCGGAATACGCCGTTCCACCGATGCGGGGGCGAGCAACGTACCGTCGCTTAACCGGATCGGCTTGTTGCGTACGGGACCCCGTCCCCCGATATCGCCGGGAACGAGCTCCTCCGGCTCAGACCACGTTTCGCCGCCATCTTCCGAACGAATGATTCGCGAAGACCAGGCCGGGATTTCATGGCCCGCTTTGTAGAACAGCCAGACCTTCCGGCCTTCCGCGAATAAGACCGGGTTCCAATGCGCGATGCCGTCTTCGTCCGCGATTTTGTGCGGCGCCGACCAAGCGTCTCCGCTTCGGCGGGCCATCCAGATCGCGACATCGCTCGCTTTTTCGTACGACCCTCCGAACCAAGCGGTCAGCACATCCCCGTTCGGCATTATCTCCAGCGTCGAAGCGTGACAGCTCGGGAACGGCCGGTCGTCCTCGAAAATAAATTGATTTTCCATCGTCCGGGTCATGGGCAAACCTCTTGGATCCGTTTCTCTTTCATCAACGTATGGATCAGCTCGCCGAACAGGGTGTTGGCCCAAGCGAACCAAGCCCTCGTATAGTTGGCGGGATCGTTGACGTCGAACCCTTCGTGCATATAACCGGTATCACCGTCGGTCTCGACCAACGTTCTGACCACCTCGGCGATTTCCCCGGAGTCCGTCGATGTCAGCGCCTGCATGACGAGGCTGATGTGCCAAATATATTGCGGCGGGGTGTGGGGACTGCCGATTCCTTTGGCGCGGCTTCCCTCGAAGTAATAAGGGTTGTCCTTGCTCAGGATGAATCTTCTCGTGTTGAGATAGACGGGATCGTCTTTCTCCGTATACCCCAAATACGGAATCGAAAGAAGACTGGGCACGTTCGCGTCGTCCATCAAGTTGTAATTGCCGAAGCCGTCGGTTTCGTAGGCGTACATCTCTCCGTATACCGGATGGCGGTAGATCCCGTACGTCCGGATCCCGTGGTCGATCTCTTCCTTCAGCGCGGCCGCTTCCTCTTTCCACTTCGAATCGCCGTATACGTCCTCCGCGATCTCCGCCATATAACCCAGGACAACGCTGGCGAACATGTTGGCGGGAATCAAATAGCCGAACGTGCAGGCGTCGTCGCTCGGGCGAAAGCCGGACCAAGTCATTCCGGTATAGTTAACCGGCATCCCCATTCCGTTGTTTCTCAAGGTGTCGATCTTCGGACCGGTTAACCGGGTGAACCGGTAGGGAGACTGCTCGAAATGATTCTGCTCCGTTCGCCACAGACGAATGATCCGGGCTGCGGCCTGCTTGAACGCATCGTCGAAGATCGCCGTACTCCCCGTATGCTTCCAATACAAGTAGCCGATCTGGATCGGATAACACAGGGAATCGATCTCGTACTTCCTCTCCCACACCCAGGGGCTTATCTCGTCGAGCTCGGTCAAGTCGTCTTCGTAGCGGTTATTGTTGTCCGCTTCGTTAAACGCGTTCGCGTAAGGATCGATCAGAATGCACCGGATCTGTCGTTTGACGAGCCCTTCGATGATTCGCCCCAGCTCCGGGTCGCCCGCGGCGAGCGGCAGATAAGGGCGGACTTGGGCGCTCGAATCCCGCAGCCACATCGCCGGGATGTCGCCGGTAAATACGAACGCGGTGCCGTCGTCCATCAGACGGGTCGTCGTTTCCAGCGTATTCGGGAAACATTGCTTAAACATGCGCAGCAATTTGGGATGGCCGGCCAGCTCCGTCTCGGCCTGCCCGATCGTTTCCTGCACGGATTTCGGCAATTTCAACTTTAGTCACTCCCTTTCTCGTTCATCATCGATTGGCGTTATAGGCGGCAAAGGCGCGAATGTTCGGTTCTTCGGCGCTCCGGATGACTCTCAGCCGGAGCTGCCGGGCGCGAACGGCCGGGAACGAATCGATCTTCTTGCGGCCGATCGCGCTTCCCGCCGCGATCTCGGTCCACAATCCGTCCCGCTCCGCCTCGAGCACGTATTCCCGTACCCTTTCCCCATGCTCGATCTGCTCCATCAGGATGACATGGTCGACCTCCGCGTCATCCGGAAGTCGGATCGTGAGCATATCGCCCTTGCCGGAGGTTTCCGCAAGCGGATTCGAGAATCTTCTCTTGATCTCATCGCCGAATTCGACGACTCGCCGAACCTCTTCGTTCGGCAGCAAACCGCGAACATCCGGCGCAAGGTTCAGAAGCAACGTCGCGCCGTGCCCGACGGAACGATCGTACATATCCGTCAGTTCTTCCAACGACCGCAGCGGCGTTGCGTCGTTCGGATGCCAGAACCAGTGGTTGCCCCGGATCGGGACCGGACACTCCGCCGGCACCCAAGCCGGCGTTTCCGGAAGCCAGGAGGTCATTTCGTTCGTGAACATGCTGACCCGCGCCGCTTCCGCCGTATTCCAGCACGGATAAGGCGCGACGCCGTCCTCGTTGCCGACCCAGCGAACCGTCGGAGCCCCCATGTTGAACACCATGGCATCCGGCTGGTATTTCCGGACCAGCCACATGATTCGGGGCCAGTCGTACTGCCTTCCTTCCGAACCGGCACCGTCGAACCAGATTTCCACGAGCGGTCCGTACCGGGTCAGAAGCTCAGTTAATTGAGCGCAATATACCTCGTCGTACGCTTTCGGATCCGGATACCTCGGGTCATGCCTGTCCCAAGGGGAAAGATACACGCCGAACCGGATTCCTTCGTTGCGGCACGCTTCCGCGCATTCGCGAACGACATCCCCTTGGCCGTTCTTCCATGGACTCGACTTCACGGAATAATCCGTCGTTTCCGTCTGCCACAGGCAGAAGCCGTCGTGATGCTTGGCCGTCAGCATCAAATATTTCATGCCCGCGAGTTTGGCGGTTCTTGCCCATTGCCCCGCATCCAGAGATTCGGGATTGAAGAGCGCCGGCGAGTCTTGCCCGTCCCCCCATTCCCGGCCATGAAACGTGTTCAGGCCGAAATGGCAGAACATGCCCAGCTCCAAGTCCTGCCACGCCGCTTGCTGCTTCGTCGGTTTCGCCAAAGGAATCGTAATCATTCGTTCATTCCTCCGTCATTCGATCTAGAATAGGCGCATCCTTAAACGCCACCGAAGCGTCCCTTGTTCCGTGCAATTCCAACACGACGATTTCGTTATCGCCTTGCCGCAGCAACGGAGCCGGAACGTATAACGTTCGCTGCGGGCCTTTGTTCCAATACCGCCCAAGGTTAAAGCCGTTGATAAACGCAACCCCCTTGGTCCAGCCTTCCATATCGAGAAACGTATCCTCGCACGCGTCCGCATGGAACGTCCCTCTGTAAAACGCCGGCCCCGTCCGAGCGCTTGTCCCGCCGTAAGCCAGCGCCGACAAATACTCGAGCGGGAGCGGCCGGATCGTCCAATCGAACAGGAATTGAAACCCGAACCGGACCCCTTCCGTGATGCCCTTCCGGTCTTTCAAGTAGGGACCGTAGTTGATCCGCCCCATATTTTCCACGAGGATGTCGAGCCGCGCCCCTCCTGCCGGTACCGGGAACGAAAGCTTTTGGTCCGCAGGGGAACGTTCGATGGCCCCCATATATTCGCCGTCGAGAAATACGAGCGCCCGGTCCCTCGCGTCCTGAATGCGAAGCTCGTCAATCGGCCGCGGTCCGGAAATCCGGGTCGTGTACAGAATAAAGCCGTAATTTTGCCCGGCTTTCTCCATCGGAACAGGAGTCGCCGACCGGACCGGGTCGGATAAAGCATCTAAATTGGCGAACAATCCGGCCTGCTCCCCCAACTCGACCCGACCGTATGCATGACGCCCGATTCGTGGCGGCAGCTCCGCCTCGCCGGCCTCCGAATAACGGGAGATCACTTCGCGGACGGCATGATATTTGTCCGTCGGTTCTCCGGTTTCGTCCAGCAGCGCGTCATAATCGTAGCTCGTAACCGTAGGCTCGTAATGATCGGGTTGCTGGCAGTTAGCGCCATTGTAAAAGCCGAAATTCGTTCCGCCGTGGAACATATAGAAGTTCACGGAAGCATTCGCTAACAGCATCTCTTCCAACACGGCGGCCGCATCGGCGGCATCCCTCGTATGGTGAGGTTTGCCCCAATGATCGAACCATCCGTTCCAATATTCCATGCACATCAGGGGACCTTCGCTCTGATATTCCCTTAACTTGGCGAATGAAGAGCCCGGATTCGAGCCGAAATTGACCGTCGCCAGCACGCCCGGAATCGAGCCTCCCTGCAGCAGGGAATCGGTGGGTCCGTCGGAAGTGAACAGCAGCACGTCGATCCCCCTGGCGATCATGCCTTGCCTAAGATGCTCCAGATAGTTCGCGTCGTCCCCGTAGCTGCCATACTCGTTCTCGATCTGCACCGCAATGATCGGTCCGCCGTTCGTGCACAGGAGCGGTTGAAGCTTCGGCAGCAGAACGTCATAATAGGCGTCCACCCTTTGCAGAAACGGCGGATAGGCGCATCTTAGCTGCATGTCCGAATCCGCCAGCAGCCATGCGGGCAAGCCGCCGAATTCCCATTCGGCGCAAATGTACGGGCTCGGACGGACGATGACATGCAATCCGAGCTCGCCCGCTATCCGAATAAACCGCGCCACGTCGGCCATTCCGTCGAACCGGTATTGTCCCGGCTTCGGTTCGTGCACATTCCAGGGGATATAGGTTTCCACCGTATTCAGTCCGCACGCCTTCAATTTCAGCAATCGGTCCCGCCAGTACTCGGGCACGACGCGAAAATAATGCAAAGCGCCGGATAGGATTCGAACCGGACGATCCCGGTATACGAAGCTGTTTCCATCATAAGAGAATAGACTCACCGTATTCCTTCACCTCTTCACGATCGGGATTGCTTTGAGAATAAGGGTTGCGGCACGTTCGCTCAACGGGATTTTTTCGGTGCGTACTCATTTTTCCCAACGCGATATTTTCAGCGGGTTGCCGCAGGGAAAGCGCCTTGTTTTTCCCAATATCGTCGGAACCTGCCGTTCTTCTCGATCAACTGGTTCATCGTGCCGCTCTCGATGATTTCGCCTTTATCAATGAATAAAATGTAATCCGCGTCCCGGATCGTGGAAAGGCGGTGAGCAATGATAATCTTCGTGCAAGAGGATGCCCACTGCCCGAGATCCTTCTGGAAAGAGGATTCGGTGTCCACGTCCAGAGCGGAAGTCGGCTCATCCATGACAAGAATGGAAGCATTCCGCAAGATGGCTCGAGCGATCGAAAGCCGCTGCTTCTGGCCATGAGAGAGCTTGATGCCCCGCTCGCCGATTGCCGAATCGAAGCCCTTCGGCAGGGCGGCGATAAAATCGTAGGCCTGGGCCAGCTTCGCCGCTCGCTCAATATCCTCGTATGCGGCTTCGGGACGGCCTGCCGCGATATTCTCCGCTACCGTTCCGTCAAAGATATAAATATCCTGGGAAACGAGCGCCATTCGCTCCCGCAAGGAGGCTATGGAATACTCTTTCAGAGGGATTCCGTCAAGGCGGATCGTTCCCTCCTGCGGCTCATAAAACCGATGCAGCAGCTTAACGACGGTGCTTTTGCCGGAGCCGCTCGGTCCGACCAACGCGATCGACGTTCCCGCCGGCACCTCGAAGCTGATCCCGCGAATGGCGTTCGATTCTTCCGCGTAACGGAACGCAACCCCTTCGTAACGGATCGACGGAGAGCCGTCCGGCAGCGCGATGCCGTCCTTAACGTTCTCTTCCTCCATGTCCATCACATCGAAAAGCCGCCGGGCTCCGGAAATCGACCGCTGCAAATTATTGATCGTGTCCACCAATACATTAAACGGCTCCGCCACTTTATCCAGAAGGGTGATGAAGGCCACCAATCCGCCGGGTCCGATGCTGCCCGAAGCCATCATGTACGCTCCGACGCCGACGCCCGCGATATACCCGACCCTCCCCGGTATCTCTTTTGCGATGCCCCGTATCGTGCTTAGTTTGGTCAAGAGCACGTTATAGGCGACGCCCTTGGTCTGGATATCGGCCATACGTTCGTCGATGATCGGTTCCATCTGATTGGATTTGATTTCGCGGACGCCGTGCAGAGTCTCGCCGATCGTAAAGAATACGCCGCGCGTTGCCCGGCTTTGCATCTCCGCCGCCTGCTTGAACTTGCTCTTATGAACGAGATTGCTGAGCAGTTGAAGCGGACCGATCGAAATCGCGATGGCGCCCAGAATCGGATGAACCGACATCAGATAAATACCGACGAAAAGAAAAGAGACCGGCAGGGCGATGAGCCGCTGGACATCGAATACGATAAAGTTCTTGGCGATCTCCAGCTCGCTGTACATGATGTTGAAGGAGTTCGAGCTGTGATGGCTCTCGTGGAAAGAGAGCGGGAGCCTCTGGAGATGATTAAGGATTTTGCGCCGCATCTCGAACACGACGGATTCGTTCAGAGCGGAATTAAGCCAGTTATAGAGAAAGGTAAAGGCTAGCTGAAGAACGGTAGTAACCGAGAACGCGCTCAAGATGATCAGCAAATTACGATCGGGGATATTCGGGACCTGGTCAAAAAGCCTTCGGCTCGTTTCGGCGAATAGGAGCGCGACTCCGGTAAGCGCGATTTGAGCTCCGATAACCCCGGCGTAGTACCATTTATACGTTTTGATAATGGCGAGAAACTGAAGGAAAACAGGGTCTTTAAGCAATTCCCATACGGATTTCCGCCTTTGGATTACGGGCATATCCTGGTGATCGTCGGCAAGCTTCATCGGGGTTCTCCTTCCACTCTCCGGTATCATCGGCGTGCGTATTTCGTCTAGGCGTTAAATTTACCAACCATGTGAAGCAGGTCTTCGGACATTCTAGCCAGCGAATCGGCGGAGCTTGATATTTCTTGCATCGTGGCCAGTTGTTCTTCGGCCGCAGCCGACACGTTCTGCGTTCCCGCGGCCGTGACATCCACAATGCCGGCAATATCCTCGAAGCTGTCGACCAATTCGTTGGTGCCTGCCGACATCAGCTTTGCCGCTTTGGAAACCTCTTGGATTTGCTGAGTCACTTCCGTGATGGAATGCCGAATGTTCTCGAAGGAGGTCCCTGCCGCCATGACCGTATCCAATCCGGATTCGACTACCTTCGTACCATCCGTTACTTTACGGACTGTCTTCATGGTCTGGTCTTGTATCGCGCGAACCAAGCCGGTAATGTTTTTCGCCGATTGATCGGACTGTTCCGCAAGCGTTCGGACCTCGGCCGCCACAACGGCAAACCCGCGTCCGCTTTCCCCTGCTCGCGCGGCTTCGACGGCGGCATTCAAAGCGAGCAGATTGGTTTGCGAAGAAATATCGGTAATGATTTGCACGAATTTCCCGATTTCTTTGGAATGCTCACCTAGGCTGATGACCACTTGCGAAATTTCACTGACGGTTTCCTGAATATCGTTCATTTTATAGATGGCCGATTGAATGCTTTGCTCCCCGTTCTCTGCCAACCGAGCCGTTCTTATCGCCTGATCGGATACGGTTTGCGCGCGGGCAGCCATTTGCTCGGCTTCCGCGGACATCGCATGAACCGACTTCAGACTTTCCTGAACACTGCTCAACTGCTTGTCGGCGCCGTCCGCGACCTCCTCCGTAATGAGGGCTACTTGCTCGGTTGCCTGGCTTGTTTGCTCCGCGCCCGCCGTCAACTCTTCCGATGCCGCGGCAATCTGCTCCGCATTCATCCTTACGTCGCGTATGAGTTCTCTTAGATTTCCGGCCATCGCGTTGGTCGCTTCTACCAGCAGCGCGATCTCGTCCTTCGTCGTTATGATCAGCGGCTCGCCCGATAAGTTGCCCTGGGCGATTTGCTTCGAGCGTTCCACGACCCTTCCGATCGGCTTCACTATCCGCCCCGCTATCCAGAAGGCAAGAAGCGCGCCAAGCATTATGGCCGCGAGGGTGATGAGCCAAATTACGGCTACCAGGGAATCGCCGTTTCGTTGAATCAGCAAGCTTTTGTCCGCCATCTCTTTCTCTTTGTTCACGACCAAATCGCCGAAACCCCTCTTCAGCTCTTCCGCCTTTGCCTTGATGGTCGTATTGTTGTTGAAGATGGCCTCCTCTTGTTGGCCTTGGGCGTAAAGACTATAGACGTCATCCTGCATCATGCCGCCCCATTCCTCGCTCCGGCCGAAAAGCTTGACCGCATCTGCCGCCATAGGGTTGCTGGACCATTTTTCTTCAATCGCGCGGCTTTCTTTCGCGTATTTGTAATAATTGGCCATCATCGTGGGGTCTTTGGTCATCAGGAAACCGCTGGTTAAGGCGATCCGTTCCGATAAATTGAACCGCAGGGTTTCGTAATCCTTCAACAGGTGCATGTCCTCTTTTACCGTTTCATTAATGATCTTATTGAATTGCTGAATGCGTACATAAGTAAAGAGCGTTACCGCCAACATCAAGAACAGGACGATACCGAATGCGAGAAGAAGCTTCCAACGTAAACTTTTCATTTTGCTTCCAAGCTCCTTTTTGTTCATTCTGTTGACGATTGTCGAAATATCTGAATTTCGTCCTATAACACTCCATTGACACCATAGATTAAACAGTTTTATATTTTATAACATGATGTTAGTAATAAGGCTAGTTTATTCTTTAAAATTGTAACTTAGCTCTGAAATCTCTTATCCACCTCTCTAATTTTTCATTATTTAATAACACGATGAAACTATTTACGAAGGTTGGTGTTCGTTATTCGCTCCGAAAAACACGACCAGGAGTACATCAAGAAGAAAAACCAAATGCTGATTCTCGAGATGATCCGGGCACACCGACCCGTTTCGCGCGCGGAGATCGCCAAACGGACTCGAATGAGCGCAACTTCGATCGGTCGAATCGTAGGGGATCTGATCGAATTCGGATTGGTCAAAGAGACGGATCAATTCTCTTCCGGCGTCGGACGCAAGGCGACCCTGCTGGATATCGACGTTCAATCGATCCTCTCGGTCGGCGTGGAAGTGGACCGGAATATCGTCCTAATCGGCCTCGTCGACTTGGACGGCAACATTGTCGCGGAGCAGCGCCGAACGATCGATCGTCAGCTTGCGCAACCCGAGTCGCTCGCGGGTATCATCGCCGACATGGTCATGCAGCTCGCGGAAGCGCACGGCCTCTCTCCTTCCAAATTCATCGGCGTCGGCATCGGCATGCCGGGAATCATAGACTCGGCCGAAGGAACCGCCGTCTTCTCCGCGCAGCTGGGCTGGAAAAACGAACGCTTCGCATCGATCGTGGAAGCCAAACTCGGCTTGCCCGTCGTTCTGGACAACGATTTGAAAGTGAAAGCGCTTGGCGAAAGCAGCGAAGGCGCCATGTCCGACCAAGGAAAAACCGCGCTGATCAGCATCGGGAGCGGCGTAGGATCCGCCCTTGTCGTGGAAGGGAAAATCTATCGGGGCGCGAACAACATTGCGGGAGAAATCGGGCACTCCACCGTCGATCCGAACGGAAAGCTATGCGAGTGCGGAAAGAGAGGCTGCCTTCAAACGTATATCGCCGACCTGGCCATGCTTCAGGAAGCCGGTCAGATCAAGCCGGTGTCCAGCGTAAATGAATTGTTCTCTCTTATGAATGCCGGAGAAGCATGGGCGTTCAACATTATCGACCGAGCCTGCACCTATGCCGCGGTCGCAGTCAGCAACGTCGTCTGCACCTATAATCCGGACGTCATTATTTTGACGGGAGACTTCATCGATTCGAATCCGGAGGCGTTCGATGCCGTATCGGGCAAATTAAAGGATTTCATTTGGGAGCCTTTTGCCGGAACGTTCGAATTGAAACGTTCGAAGCTCGGCAAGAAATCGGTCATGATCGGAGCGGCTAAGCTGGTCCTTCAACAACGGCTGGACCGCGGCCTGCGCAACGATTGACTAACTCGTGGAGGGGATACGGCATGAAAGCGGCGACGCTCGTCAGAGAATTTCGCGGAGGCATTGAAGAATGCGTCCATTCGGGTCATATTTGCGGCGTGAACGACAGGGGAGAAATCCGGTACGGAGCGGGCGATCCGGAAGCCGTCACGTTCTTGAGGTCGGCGGGCAAGCCGTTTCAAGCGATACCGGTCATCCGTCATGGCGCCGACGCCCGATTCGGACTGACCGATGCGGAAGGGGCTATTCTCGTCGGTTCCCACCGGGCGGAGCCTTTCCACGTGATAGCCCTGGAATCGATCGCGGATAAAATCGGCGTATCGGAAGACCTGCTCCTCTGCCATCCAACTTATCCGCTTAGCGCGTATGCGACCGAAAGCCTGCATCGCGAACATAAGCCCAAGAGATCGATCTACCACAACTGCTCCGGCAAACATCTCGGTATTCTGGCCTTGTGCAAAACTTTGGGGTATCCGGTAGACGGGTACGGGAATCCGGATCATCCGGCACAGGAGGAAATACTGGAAACGTTATCTTACCTGGCCCATTATCCCAAGGAGAAGATCGGCATGGGAACCGACGGCTGCGGCTTTCCCGTGTTCGCCCTTCCGCTTCGCGCCTTGGCAACCGCCTACTTGAAGCTCGCATGCCCGGACCTGATCGCCAATCCCGATATCCGCATCGCCGTTCAGACGATCGTCCGCCGGATGAACGAACATCCCGAAATGGTCGCGGGAACCGATCGGATCTGTTCCCATCTGCTAATGGACTCGAACATCGTAGCCAAGGGCGGCGCCAAAGGCGTATATGGTTTCGGGCTCAAGAAAGAGCGGCTAGCTTTCGCGCTTAAGGTGCTGGACGGCTCCGAGGACGAATGGCCGCTCATCGTGGCGTCCATCCTGGAACAGATCGGTTACGATAACCGGGAGACGATCGACCGGATGTACGGGCTTGCGCCGGTTAGCATCCGCAACGACAACAATCGGGTGGTCGGCCGGAATCAAACGGCGTTTACGCTGTAAGAACAAGCCATAGAAAGAGGTTTTACCCATCATGAACGAACTTTATGTAGGCATTGATATTGGCGGCACCAAAATGCTTGCGGCTCTGGTAGACGGCGACGGAACGATTCTTTCGAAAGCTCGGCAAGAGACGTTGGCGGAACGGGGGGCCCATGACACGATCGACCGGTTGATCGCCATGACGGAATCGTTGCTCCGGGAGTCTGGCGCCGCGGGCGCCGAAGCGGGGATCAAAGGCATCGGTATCGCCGTCGCCGGCATACTCGATCCGGCTCAGGGGACGGTTGTGCTCGCCACCAATCTAGGGTGGAACAACGTTCCGATCGGTCGTATGCTCGAGGAGCGTTTCCAATGCCCCGTCAACGTATTGAACGACGCCAATGCCGCGGCCCTCGGAGAATGGCTGGCCGGAGCAGGCGCGGGGACGGAGGATATCGTCTTCGTGACGGTTTCCACCGGGATCGGCGGCGGCATCGTCAGCGGCGGGCATCTCATTCTCGGCTTCTCCGGCAGCGCGGGAGAGCTCGGCCATATCAGCATCGACCGGAACGGTCCTGCGTGCGCCTGCGGGAACAGGGGCTGCATCGAACTGTATTCGTCCGGCAGCGCGATTGCCAGGCGCGTCCGGAATGACATCCGCGGCGGCGACCCGAGAACTTCGCCCGTCCTTCGGCAGGCCGGCGGGGATGCGGACCGGCTAACGGCGCAACATGTCGCGGCTGCTGCGGAAGAAGGGGACGATTATGCCAACGAAGTGCTGACCGAGTCGGGCTCCGCACTAGGTGTCGGGTTGATTTCGATCATTCATCTGACTAATCCCAAGAAGGTGATTATGGGAGGCGGCGTTTCCGAGATCGGAGAAACTCTCTTCGGCCCGTTGATGGAAACGGTGCGCAAACACGGGATACCCGACTTAGTGAACCCTGTTCAGTTCGTCAAGGCAAAGCTTGGAGAAGATGCCGGAGCGGTAGGAGCGGCCTTGTGGCGGCAGTACGAACGGATGCGGAATGCCTAATCGAAGATGCCCAGCGATCCGCCATCTCGATCGCAGGGCAGCTAACCCGAGTTGAGTATCCGCGAAATGGATTGCACGATATCGACATTCGAGAATAGCGAACAAATAAGCGCCCCCTAGAATTCATCGTCCGAGCCCGAAGGATCTTTCGACGATATTCTAAGGGGCGCTTTTCAGTTTGAAAATATCATTCTCCTTACGACGACTTTTTCGTGCCTTTCTCGACACCGTTCGTTACGTTTTCGACGCGATGACCGATCGAAGCCTCCTGCACGTCACCGAACGCCCAATGCTTCGCCGTCACGTCGCTCCACTTCGCGTCGATGCCGGTTACCGGCCCTCTTCCGAGCAGGCGGTTGATCAGCGTGACCGCTTCCGCACGGGTCAGCTCCGCGTTCGGACGGAACGCGCCGTCCTCGTAGCCTCTCATGAGCTCGGCGGCTTGGACCGACTTGATCGCGTTCTCCGCCCAATGACCGGCTTTGACATCCGCGAAGCCTTGACCCTTCTCACCGTCCTTCACTTCGATGATCCGAGCGACGATCGCCGCCATCTCCGCTCTCGTGATCGTCATCTTCGGACGGAAGCTTCCGTCCTCGTAGCCGAGCAAGAGCCCCATCTTCGTCGCTTTCGCGATCGCTTCGCTCGACCAACGCTTCGCGTCGACGTCTTTGAACGCAAGCGCCGCGACTGTCTCTTTCTTGCTCAGCACGCGGGATAGAATCGCCGCGATCTCCTCGCGCGTGATCGGTTTCTCCGGTCCGAACGTTCCGTTCGGGAAGCCTACGATGTAAGGCTCGTGCGTCTTGCCCGCCTCGCCTTCGCCCTCGAGCGCCGTCTGTTGCCAGCCCTCTTTGTGTACGATCGTGAACGTACTGAACTTATTGATCGTAAAGCGGATGCCTTTCTTACCCGTTGCGTCGTAAGGGACGATTTCCCCTTTGACGAACTCTTTCGTTCCGTCGCTATGTTCGATGAAAATACCGAGATCCTTCAGTTCTTCGTCCGTAAGCGACACGTCGCCCAATGGCAGCACGAGCGTCACCTTGCGGCTTTGCATATTCGTCTCGATCGTCATCGGACGTCCGACGACGTTGATCTTGTCGGTTCCCGCGGCCATTCGTACGACCGTTTCCTTCTTCGCCCGTTCCTCGACTTCGCGACGCTCGTTCTCTGCTTTGATCGGTACGAGGCGGAAGTACTTATCGTCGTCGAGGCCTTGCAGCGATTCGTTCGGAATGATCACGCGGGCATTCGGCGTGTTGATCTCCAGGTTCAAGCCGTTGCTAGCGAGCGTGCCCGTAGAGCTCTCAGGGAGCTTCACGTTCAGCTCAGACACTTCATCCTTCGCGTCCGGAATGACGATCTTCGCCGTATTCGAGCCTGCCGCTTCTAATTGCTCCGCCGTCTTGGTTGCTTGCTCGTTCGTGAACGTTACGTCATCCTTTTTGCTGCCGCTGGCGTCGGTCGTGCGCTCGATCGTCGCCTTGGACACGACGCTGCCGTCCTTCGAGCCGTCTTCCACGTCGACGGTAATGACTTCCTTCGTCGGGGCCGGAGCGCTGCCGCCGCCAATTACAGGGTTCATCGTCCACTTCGCGTAAAGCGTCACATTGGACGAGCCCATGGCGAACGAGTCTCCTGTAGCGTAGCCGGTTCCTCTTCCGTCCGCCTGCGTATTCCATCCCGCGAACGTATAGCCGGACTTCGCCAATTTTCCGGTATTGTCAAGCACGTTAACCGCAGCACCCGGATCATAAATGCTTCCGTCGGCCGGTACGTCTCCTTCGGTGCTGGCGTTGGCATCGTAAGTAACGGTATACAAGCCATCGACAAGCTTGCGAAGACGTTGATTGTTTTTGTCGGCGAAATAGACGTTTCCGTAGCTATCCACCGCCACTCCGTAAGGAGAATCGAATTCAGCCGAAGTAGCTGGTCCGCCATCTCCCGAAAAACCGGCATTGCCCGTCCCCGCAATTGTCATAATGCTTCCCGATTCCGCATCGATCATCCGGATTCGGTTATTCCCTTTGTCCGCGATGAGGATATTCCCCTCAAGGTCCAATGCGATACCGCGCGGCTCATTCAATTGCGCATTGTTCGCAGGTCCTCCATCCCCTGAATAGCCTAGACTGCCAGTCCCCGCGATTGTGCTGATGACTCCGCTTTCGGAATCGATTTTACGAATGCGATGATTGTCCCTATCAATGATAAGTACGTTATTGTCGCTATCCAGAGCCAATCCGCGCGGGTAATTTAATTGAGCTTCGGTTGCGGGTCCGTCGTCTCCCGAAAACCCTGGCACACCCGTTCCTGCAATCGTGGTGATGATTCCGGTAGTTGCTTCGATTTTGCGGATTCTGGCATTGTACAGATCCGCGACATACAGGTTATTGTCGCTGTCTAAGGCAAGAGCGATCGGACCATCGAATTGCGCATCGGCGGCAAGCCCGTTATCTCCCGAGTACCCATACACCTCCGCCGTTCCGGCAAACGTGCTTATTTTTCCGTCAGTGCCCACTTTGCGAATCACCTGATTCCCATAATCCGCAATGAAAATATTCCCGTCCGAGTCCACGACAACTGCTTCAGGCTCGTTCAGTTGCGACAACGTCGCGAGGTCGCCGTCGCCGGAATAGCCTGGCTCGCCCGTTCCTGCAACGGTGCTGATCTTCTTCGTGACCGCATCGAGCTTACGAATCCGGTTATTGTCCGTATCGACGATATATACATTGCCATCGGCGTCAGTGGCAACGCCTTCCGGATAATTCAATTCCGCAGAAATTGCAGGGCCGTCGTCTCCCGAATACCCGTAGGTTCCATTGCCGGCAATTGTTATGACTGTTTTCGGCAACGCTTGAACGAATTGCATGACCGTAAAGGTGACCGGCGTCAGCGAGTCCGCGGATACCGTTACCGTCGCCGTATACGTTCCGACGGACAATCCGTCTTTGGCTTTGACCGTGAAGGTCGTGGACGGAGTTGTATCGTCAAGCGACGTGGCAACCGGCGGCGTGAGCGTAAATCTGCTCTCATCGCTTAACGCTACTGAAACGTTGGTTAGGACGCCCGATCCCTTCCGCTTCAACGTAACCGTCCTCGTCTCCTGCGTTCCCGCAGCGTATCCAACGGTCAACGGCTTCAACGTCTGGTCGGACAACGGGCCGGGAGTCAACACGCGAATCGCGCCGTTGATAGAATCGACAACATAAACGGTGCCGTCATCGGCGACGGCAATATCCTTCGGTCCGCCCAATTGGGCGAGAAGGGCCGGTCCGCTATCGCCGGAATAGCCGTAAGTGCCGGTCCCCGCGACTCTCTCGATCGTACCGTCAGCCTGTTTCACCTTGCGAACTTTATGGTTATCCGTTTCCCCGATGTACACGTTTCCTTGACCGTCGATGGCAACCCCGTTCGGCCGATTGAGGCTGGCGGCCGTTGCCGGCCCGCCGTCGCCGGACAATCCCCAGGGGTCCCCCGTTCCCGCAACAGCCGAGATTGCACCAGTCAAGAGGTCGATCTTACGGACAACATGCTCGTTGAAAGCCGTGTAATACAGTTGGCCGTCGAATACTTCCATGCTGGAAATCGCCGTAGCTGCATTATCTGGAGATAGCCTGGTAAGGATGCCATCCTGAGCAACTTTGTATATAAAGCCGTTATCGGTAAAATAGACATTTCCGTCGTCGTCAACAGTGATGCTGATCGGCCGAAACAACGCCGTTGCGGTAGCCTGAACGTCTGTCGTGGCCGTATCGCCAAAGTTCAAAAGGATAGGACCATTCTCGTTGGTTTTTCCTGCTACGTCGACGATCTGGTCGTTCACCACTTTGCGAACGAGCCCATTATACGAATCCGTAAAATAGAGCGTGCCGTCGCCTGCTACTGTTACGCCTTGCGGAGCGCTTATATTCGCCTCAGTTGCTATCGTGCCGCTTGGGGAGTAATCCCCCGCTTCGGTACCTACGACTGTCGTGATCGCATTGTTGTTTTTAAGATCGATCCGCTGAATGGTGTTTCCTTTCGTGACGTACAAGTACCCGCGCGCCTCGTCAAGCGCCATTTGATTCATGGAGTTCATCCCTTGAACGAGCGTGGAGATCGTATACGAATCGCCTACGATACCAGTCTCTATCGGGGCCGCCGATACACGCGAATCGCCTTGAAACGCGGGAATAAGCAACTGAAGAGACAAGACCCCCGCCAATACTTTGCCAAACCATTTTTTTCGCATAATAAGACAACAATCCTTCCGTCAAAATAATCGTATGCAGCCGGCCTTGCGGCATAGTGCACGGCTCGCCCGCGATTGGACGAGCCGTTCATTTCCAGCTCAATATTCCGCTTACGACGACTTCTTAACGCCTTTCTCGACGCCGTTCGTAACGCTCTCGACGCGATGGCCGATCGACGCCTCCTGCACGTCGCCGAACGCCCAATGCTTCGCCGTCACGTCGCTCCACTTCGCATCGATGCCGGTTACCGGCCCTCTTCCGAGCAGGCGGTTGATCAGCGTGACCGCTTCCGCGCGCGTCAATTGAGCTTTCGGACGGAACGTGCCGTCGTTGTACCCCTTAAGGAGCCCGGCCGCTTGAACCGTCCGGATCGCGTCCGCCGCCCAGTGCGCCGCCGCAACGTCCGGAAAACCACTTCCCATTGTTTCGGTCTCGATCAGTCTCGCGACGATCGCCGCCATCTCCGCTCTCGTGATCGACTGCTTCGGACGGAAGCTACCGTCTTTGTAGCCGACCATCAGCCCCATTTTGGTTACCTTCTCGACGGCCGCGTTAGACCAACGCTTGGCGTCGACGTCCTTGAACGTCATCGGAGCCACCGTCTCGCTCTTCGACAAGACACGGGAGAGAATCGCCGCCATTTCCTCGCGCGTAATCGGCTTCTCCGGTCCGAACGTTCCGTTCGGGAAACCCAAGATGTAAGGCTCGTGCGTCTGGCCGCCTTCGCCTTCCAGCAGCGTCTGCTGCCAGCCTTCCATGTGAACGATCGTGAACGTACTGAACTTATTGATGGTGAAGCGGATGCCTTTCTTACCCGTTGCGTCGTAAGGGATGATTTCCCCTTTGACGAGCTCCTTCGTACCGTCGCTATGCTCGATGAAGATGCCGAGATCCTTGAGCTGCTCGTCGGTCAGAGACACGTTGCCGATCGGCAGGATGAGCTCTACCTTGCGGCTCTGCATATTCGTCTCGATCGTCATCGGACGGCCGACGACGCTGATCGTATCGTTGCCGGCGGCTTCGCGCACGACTTGCTCCGTACGCGCCCGCTCTTCGACCTGCTGCCGTTCGCTCTCCGCCTTGATCGGCACGAGGCGGAAGTACTTATCATCGCCCAGCGCCTGCAAGGATGCCGAAGGGATGACGATGCGAACGTTCGGCGTGTTGATTTCCAGGTTCAGCCCTTGATTAGCCAGTGTACCTGTTGAAGCTTCCGGAAGCTTCACGTTAAGCTCCGACACTTCGTCCTTCGGATCCGGAATGACGATCTTGGCCGTGTTCGACCCTGCAGCTTCTAATTGCTCGGCCGTCTTGGACGCCTGCTCGTTCGTGAACGTTACGTCATCCTTTTTGTTGCCGTTCGCGTCGGTCGTCCTCTCGATCGTCGCCTTGGACACGACACTGCCGTTATCGTTCGAGCCGTCTTCCACGTCGACCGTGATGACTTCCTTCGTCGGAGCCGTCGTGCCGCCGCCAAGCACGGGATTCATCGTCCACTTCGCATAAAGCGTGACATTCGACGTAACCGTATCGTTATCGAAATCCCAAGCCGTTGTACAGGCAGGTTCCTTGTACCAGCCGGCGAACGTATAACCTTGTCTGGTCGGCGCCGTCGGCGCGGAAATCTTGCTTCCCGTTACGACATTGGACAAATCGGAAACATCGCTTCCTTCAGCCTCTTCGAACGTGACCGTGTAAGTCGCTATAATCCACTTGGCGTAAAGCGTGACATTCGACGTTACCATATCGTTATCGAAATCCCAAGCCGTTGTATAGGCAGCTTCCTTGTACCAGCCAACGAACGTATAACCTTGTCTGGTCGGCGTCGTCGGCGCGGAAATCTTGCTTCCCGTTACGACGTTGGACAAATCGGAAACATCGCTTCCTTCAGCCTCGTCGAAAGTGACCGTGTAGGCTAAAGCCGTCCACTTGGCATAGATTTGCAATGCCGATGTAACTGGGGTGCCCGCGGTAAATGCTGCCCCGCTCCCGTCCGCGTTGACATACCAGCCTTCGAAGGTATATCCCGTTCTGACAGGGGCAGTCGGCAATTGACCTGCAGCTTCGCCTTCCACGACGGAAATCGTCGCATAAGGATCCGTTGCGGTGCCGTCGTTCCGATTAAAAGTTACCGTGTGTTTGACAATATCATTATCAAGATCCGCGATGACTTGAGACAAGCTGGCAATGGAACCTGCCGCGTAATACCAATTGAACGAATCGGAAGCTCCGTCGGCCAAATCTGTTAATCTGAAGTACATGCCGTATGAAGAATCCGTACCTAGTGCGCTGATTGGCGTGATGGCTGGATCTCTCGTGCGCAAGGCATCCAGGGTAAGACTATTTCCAATAAGCGCTTGCGCGGATGGACTTGTCGAGATGAGCAGCGCGCCGGAATCCGAGGAAACGGCCTTTAACACTTTAGCTTGAGCGGTTTGACTCGCAATAGGAGCGAACGCCCCGTCGACAATATTCCCTCTCGTCTTATCCGGGCTATCGTCGGTCCCGATATAATCGTCGCTCGTACCTACGATAAATCTAACGTTCAAGACCGATTCACCGCTAATATTGGTCACTTTCGATCGGACTTTAATATAGGACTTATCCGCTAGAAGCGTATAGACATGCTGCACGAGCAGCGTCTTGCCGTCGATCGTGACTTTCCCCGTTACGGTCACGATCCCCGTCTGACTTTCCGCATCATATTGGCTGCTATCCATGCTGACTTCGTTCATCGGCACTATATCCCATGTACTCGACGGTCTGACCGCCGAATAGTACGTGCTACCATCCGAGTTCCAACTGCTCGTGCCGTCTCCGCCAATCATCAGCATCGATTGCAAGGCGTTAGTGCCAAAAGTCAATTTAAACCAGCTGCTGTTAAAATAATACGGTTGATTCAAGTTGCCCGCGGCGTTAATGGACTGACCGTCGGCAGTGTTGCCGAATTTCATTTTTCCATTGTTCAACCATACTTTCAGTTCGGTCCACTTCGCGTAAAGCGTAATATTCGACGTTACCGTATCGTTATCGAAATCCCACGCCGTTGTATGGGCGGATTCCTTGTACCAGCCGTCGAACGTATAACCTTGTCTGGTCGGCGTTGTCGGCGCGGCAATCTTGCTTCCCGTTACGACATTGGACAAATCGGAAACAGCGCTTCCTTCAGCCTCGTCGAACGTGATCGCGTAAGTCGCTAAAGCCGTCCACTTCGCGAAAAGGGTAATATCTGCAGTCACCTGTTCCGTGCTGAAATCCCAACTATCCGTCGTCTCTTCATCTGCATGCCAGCCATCGAACGTATAACCCGATCTTGTCGGCGCCGTCGGTTCGGTTATCGTGCTGCCCGAGGAGACGTCACTATTCGATGGTACGGCGCTTCCCGAATTGGAATTGTAGGAAACCGTATAAACATCCGGAGGGGCGATATCCTCGGCATAATTTTTGATGTCCGTATTTCCGTTACCCAATCTGCCGTCGGCATTATTTCCCCATCCGATCAGTTGTCCATTCTTTAGAGCAATCGAATGGCTGTCAAGCCAAGTTCCGCCGGAAGCAAGGGCATCCGCATTCAGGAAAGTGCTTCCGTTGCTATTTCTGACTTGAACGGGCATTATTCGATCAACATTGCTCTTGTCGCCCAATTGACTGTATCCGTTGTACCCCCAGGCCCACACTTTATCGTTCGAATCGATAGCAAGAACATGACCGTATCCCGCAGAGATGGCCACGACATCGCTAATGCCGGAAACTTTTACAGGAAGGCTAGACTTGAAGTCGAAGTCGGAGTTGCCAATCCCGAGTCTGCCTCCATAATTATCGCCCGAAGTCCATACATCCCCGGCAAGGTCTACAAACGTATAGAAGTGGTTCCCCCCGCTAACCGCCTTCGCCTTGATCTCCGCTCCGCCGGCATTCAGAACCTTGGAAGGCAAACCGTTTACCGTATCCGTTGCCCCGTTCAGCCCCCAAAACCATAACGAATCCTGTAAATCGATAACAAACGATTGTCCGTCGCTCGCGGAGACGCGCTTTGCAAGCAAGGGAACGAGAGTGCCGTTGTCGTCATATTTGACCTGCACCGGAGTGGCGGAATAATTAACGTTAGGATTCGCAATCCCCAGATCCACGCCGACCGTACCGTAGTAATCATCGCCCCATGCCCACACCTCGCCGTTCGTCTTCAAGGCCAAGGTAAAGTGGGAACCTGCCGCAACGGCGCTGACACCGGATATCGTCGTCAATTTTACCGGCGCCAACACCGGGGTCGATATGCTCCCGGTTCCAAGAGCTCCCTTGTCGTTTATTCCCCAATCCCATATGTTACCTGCCGAATCCAATGCGACCGAATGCTGGGTTCCTGCGGATACCGCAACAAATTGAACGGAGCTTCCCCCTTCCTCGATCGTTAATTTCGTCGGCACGTTTCTTTCTAATTGATCCCCAGTGCCTAACTGACCTTTATCGTTTTTCCCCCAAGCCCAAACATTGCCATTGCTATCCAGCGCCAACGTATGACTTCCGCCAGCATCAATGCTTGAAAACACGACGCTGCTCGCGAATGTTTTTACCGTCCCCAAACCGGCTGCTGGCAGAATGCCGAACACCATCGCGAATGCCAGCAGTACCGCGCTCGCCTTCTTCTGAATTCTCCGTACCATGTGTAAGCTCTCACCTTTCGTCATCACGTTTAACGAGCGGATTCTGGCTTATTCGACAAGAACCGCTTGTGGCAGACAAACTGTACCATAAAGCATCTCTCAAAAATCTCTCCAACTCCCCGTCTCCATGGGCATGTACCGTTCTTAAAACGACAAAAAGCGAGAGAGCCCGAACGCTCTCTCGCTCCATCTCTTCCTCGCCAAAGCGTTTAAACCCGCCGCGTCGCGTTGGAAGCACCCGGCTCCACACCAAACTCTTCCTTGTAAGCGACGGCGAATTCGGAGGCTTGCCTGAGCGCCTTTTCGGGATGCCCGGCGAGCTCGTACGCGGAAACGAGCATGTTGTTCATCTCCTCATTCAGAGGCTCGATCGCCAGACCGGCAAGCAGCCTCTCTTCGACCAGCTTCCACTCGCCCGCCTTCAGATGCAGCTTCGCCAGCTCCCGGACGGCCGCCGAATACTGTCTCGCGAAAGCTTCCTCGAGAGGAAGCTTCCAGCCGTAATCCTTCGTCTCCAGCAGCCTGCCTCGGTAGGCCTTGCATAACTGTTGCTCGTGCGACAATCCCGCCGCCGCGCTGTTCGGATCGCCCGCCCCGAACAGCGCCACGTCGTATTCCATTCCGCCCGTGTCGAGCGAATAGCCGTCCTGCGTCTTAAGCACGTCTATACCGAGGCCGTGCTCCTTCAACGTCTTCTTCAAGCGGTAAACCGAGTTATACATGTTGTTCATCGCCCGATCTTCGTCCATATCCGGCCAAAGCGCATCGGCGAGCTTCCACTTGACGATCTCCCTGTTCGGATGGCAGAGGAAGTAGGCGAACAATTCTTCCGTCTTGCGGGTTCGCCACCGGAGCAGTTCTCCCGCAGCGTTGCGTACCTCGAAGGCTCCGAAGCAGCGAATGTCTCCCTCGCGTCCGGCTTTCCTCGCGCCAGCGGACGGGGCGCCGAACAGCTCGTCCAACCTCCCCGTCACCCGCTGGATCGCCGCCGGCGTAACCGGCTTCAGAATATAATCGACGGCGTTCACGTCGAACGCGTCGAGCGCGTATTGGCGGTACGCCGTCGAGAACACGATTCTCGTTCGCGGAGACAGCTCCGCGATCAACCGGGCCAGCTCCAGCCCGCTCAGCTTCGGCATCTCGATGTCCAGGAACGCGACGTCGGGCAGCAACGCCGCCACCGCCTCCGCGACCTCAAGCGAATTCGCGTACGTTCCCTCGATATCGTAACGCCCGTTCTTGGCGATGATATGTTTCATGAGTTGTATGACCGGCTTCTCGTCGTCCACGATGATCGCCCTATATCGCTTCATACCCGAGCTCTCCTCCCTTCTTCGCCCTCGATTTCTCTTCCGGTTGCGGGCAAGAACAGCGTCACCCTTGTCCCGCGCCCGACTTCCGAGTCGATCTGCAAGCTTGCGCCGGGCGACGCGGCGAGCCGCTTGCGGATATTCGCGATGCCGATGCTCCCGCCCGGACCGTCTCCATTCGCGAGCCGATACGCCAAGTCGTCCGGAATGCCGATGCCGTCGTCCTCGACGGTCACCTTGAGATACCCGTCCCCTTCGACGATCCGCAGCGTCACGGTGCCGCTATCCTTCTCGAACAATCCGTGGCGGATCGCGTTCTCGACGAAAGGTTGGATGCACAAGGAAGGTATCTCCCGGTACGCGACCGCCTCGTCGACTTCGAGCTTGAAGTCGAACCGATCATCGAACCGGGCTTTCTCGATTTCGACGTACGCTTCGATCAGCTCCAGCTCTTGCTGCAACGGAACGAAGGCCGTATCCCGGTCCATGTCCAGAATATGCCTAAGATACTGGCTCAGCATCGTCAGCAAATACGCGGCCCTCTCCCCGTCGGTGTAACAGAACGAGATGACGCCGCTCAGCGCATTGTATAGAAAATGAGGCTTGATCTGCGCCTGATGGAACGCTTGCTCGCTCCGGATCGCTTCCTTGAAAGCGGCCTTCATCGCCAGCAGCGTCTGAATGCGGGCCAGCAGCGTCTCTCCCTCGAACGGCTTCGTGACGTAATCGTTCGCCCCGGCCCCGAAGCCGAGCGCGATGTCGTACGGGGAATCCTTCACCGTGGCGAACAGAATCGGCAGCTCCAGAATCGACCGTCGTCTGCGGATCGATCGGCACAGCTCGATGCCGGATTCGCCCGGCATCATCACGTCCAGGATGACCAGATCGGTCTCCGGGTGGCGAACGAGCTTCTCCGCGGCCTCCTTGGCCGAGAAAGCCGACACGACGTTATAGTCCTGCCTTTTCAGAATACTGCGAAGCGCGTGAATGTTGGTCGCCTCGTCGTCGACGATCAACACCGTCGCACCCGGACGACCGAGCACGTCCGCCAGCTTGTCCTCGCTCGCGAACGACGGCTCCTCCGCCGACGCGGCCGCTTCTCTAGCGGCAAGAGGCAGCCGCGCGGAAGGGAGCGTTAATGCCATTCGCGTTCCTTGGCCGAGCTCCGACCATTCGACCGCCAGACGCCCTCCCATGCGCTCCGCGAGCATTCTGCTAATATACAGCCCGACGCCCAATCCCGAATGGCGGCCTCTGCCGAAACCGGACTCGAGCTGCTCGAAGTAGCCGAACACTCTTTCCCGATCCCCCGCCGGAATGCCGATGCCGGTATCTTCGACGACGATGCGCTCGAACTCCCCTTCGGTGCTCGAGTAGATGCTGATCGTCCCGCATTCCGTATGCTTGATCGCGTTCTGCACAAGATTGTAGAGCACCTGGCGCAGCCGGTTCTCGTCGGCGAAGACGCCGACGCCGCTCTCGATCCGGTTGTCCAATCGGATGCTCTTGCCGCCGAGCTCGAACCGAAGAACGTCGCAGACGATCCTCGCCGTTACCCGGACATCGACGAGAGTCGCGTCCAGACGAAGCTCGTCATGCTTCAGCCGAGTCGCGTCGACCAAATCCCGAACGAGCATGGATAGCTTAAGCGACGTGTCGCGAATCAAGCCGAGCTGCCGGCGATGGCGTTCCGAAGGAGGCGTCTCCCCGTCCTCCAGCACGTCCTCCGTCAAGTTCAGGATGCCGTGAAGCGGCGTCTGCAGCTCGTGCGACGTCATCGTCAAGAATTCGTCCTTCCTTCGGTTGGAAGCCGCGAGTTGCCGGGCGAGCTGCTCGGTTTCCTTCAGCGCGCGGCCGAATCTCGAAGCCAGCATGATATTCGTGAAGATGATGAAGCAGACGAGCGCGCCTTTGGCGATCAGGTCGTCCGGCACGAGACTTTCCGAATAGAGAGAGCCGTCGACGAGGAAGACAAGAAGCGACAAGCTTCCTCCGATGAACAGCGCGAGCTCCTTGCGTCCGTTCGGTCTCTTGAGTTCCGCCAAGAACAGAACGATCAAGCGGAGGATGATGAACAGCATCAGCAAGAACGCGTAGAGGAACAAGTAAAACTTCGCTTCGACGATCGAAGAATAAGGGAAGAAAGCCAATCCCGCGATATAAAGGAGATAAGGAATCAATACCGCCGTCAACGTTCCGCGCTTCAGAATGCGCGTGTCGATCGAAGCGTAGAACAAGAAACAGAGCGCCATGGAAGAAAACTGTCCGAACTCGAGCAGCTTGTACGCGGCATGGAACGGAATATCCGGCCAGAGCCGAAGCGCGGTTTTTTCCCCGTAGAACAGTTGAACGATGACCAAGGACAGCAAATAAAGCCCGCCGAACAAATACGTCTTCTCCCGCTTGCGGATGAAATAGAAGCTGAGCTGGTACGCGCCGAACATGCCTAGAACGAATACGGACGCGATATCGGTGCCAAGCTGTATGCCGCTCTTGAGCGTAACGTCTTCCGGAAGCCCGAGCTCTATCGCGCTAACGACGCCCCCGGTAATAAACTCGAAGTTGGCGATCTGAAGCACGAGGTCGATCTCCCGGCCGTTCGCGTGGAATAAGGCGGTATAAGGCGTATTACCCGGCACGTGCGCCTCCCGGCTTTCGGCGGGCCTGCCGCTCGATCCGATCAGGACGCCGTCAGCGAACAGCCGGTGGGACATCCGGATGCTGCGGACCTTAAGTCCGTACATCCCTCCGGATTCGGGCAGGAGCACCTTAAGCCGGTACGTCCCGTAGCCTTTGCGGGCAATGCCGCCATCGTCATCGTTGCCCTTCCATGTGCCGGGGACGTTCGAATAGGCCGGAGCCGGCGCGCCGTCCATGGCGAAATCCGACGGATCAAGCACCCGCCCGCCGTAAAACTCCCACTCGCCGATCAAGTTGGCCACGCCTCGATCCTTGAAATCCCACCCGGTCAGATCGAGCAAGCCAGACTCCGCTACCGGCGAATCCGCGGCCGGCCGCGTCTGTAGGAAGATTCCTATAATTAACGCGACGGCGAGCGCCGAGAATCCGACGATGCCTAGCGCGCTCCGCAAGCTTGTTGCTTTCAAGCAAACCTCTCCCCCGGAAAAGCCGACTTACCTCTATTCCCTCATTGTACGACAACCAACTCTCATAAATCTCTCAAATCGGGCAGCATATAAAAAACACCCTCCGAATCGTTCATCGGTCAAACCCGCGGGTCGTTCCAATGGAAAATTCAGGGGTGTTTCGCGATTCATGAGCTTACCGGCCTAAGCGAGCAAATCCTTCAATGCTTGCGGCGAGTTGTCCCACCACTCGGCGTTATGCTCGACGAGCAGCTTCGTCAGTGCCGCTTTCTCGGACGGACCGATGTTATCGAGCATGTATTTACGTTTGATCGAAGCATCGAGCCGGTTCACGTGATCGGGCAGTATCTTCCAGCCCTTACGCGCCTCGGTGTCGATCAGCATCTCGCAAGATGTCGCGCCCGCGTAATACGATCCGGTCTCGTTGCGGTCGACCGCGACCCAGACGATCCATGCTTGTCGGCCGTTCGGTACTAGCGACTTGTCCGGGGAAAACTTGATCCCCTTCTCGATCTTGCTCTTGGCGTGCATCGCGCCGACGTCGATGTAGGCTTCGCCTTCGTCGATGATGACGCAGGCGACTTGGCTCAGGTCGATCGATCCCGCCCCGAACCCTCTATGTTCTTTGTTGCTCACGACGTTCAGGGATAACTTCTTCTTCTCCGGCGGCTGCGCGTTCGTATCCATTCATGACCCTCCAACCTTGAACTTCTTTCTTCCCTTTATTTTAGCGACAACGGCGGAAAAAAGCGATCTTTCTTCCTCGAGTCCTACGGCAATCGTTGCGGGAAGAGCGCCGGAGTACCGGATAAATCTGGTTGCGGGGCTCGCTCCGTCGGAAATTTGGCGTGCAGAGCGGTGAACTCAGGTGAAACCCGCTTAGAGCACCTCAAACCGCACTCTTAGCACCTGTAGTCAGGTGAAACCCACTTAGAGTTCCTCAATCCGCGCTCTAAGCACCTGTAGTCAGGTGAAACCCACTTAGAGCACCTCAAACCGCACTCTCAGCTCCTGTAGTCAGGTAAAACCCGCTTAGAGTTCCTCTAACCGCACTCTCAGCTCCTGTAGTCAGGTAAAACCCGCTTAGAGTTCCTCAATCCGCGCTCTAAGCACCTGTAGTCAGATGAAACCCGCTTAGAGCACCTCAACCCGCACTCTCAGCTCCTGTAGTCAGGTAAAACCCGCTTAGAGTTCCTCAATCCGCGCTCTCAGCACCTGTAGTCAGGTGAAACATCCCTACAGGCGCCCATCCCCAACCGCATAAAAAAAGGCCCAAATCTTCTCCGAACCGGAGAGATTAGGGCCGCGTTTTCGCTCGCATTTAATGCGAACGTTTGTTCGCATTATTTTAGGTAATCCTATACTCAACATCATAACAAAACGGAAAACATAAGTCTATTGTTTTATCGAAAAATGCGTCACAATAGGGAAGCGAAATCAACGAACGACGCAAGGAGGCTTCACGACGATGGAAACGCAAAGCCAAAACCCGACCCACCAAAAAGAAACGCAAAGGCTGAAGGAAACGTTCGAAGAGATCGAGCGGCAGCGATCAGCGATCGGCCCCGTCTACCGCGGGCAGGATTTCACCGAGCAACTGCTCGAGGAGAAAAGGGAAGAATACCGCAGAAGATTGGCGCTGCTCGGCAACGAACCCTACTTCGGACGGATCGACTTCCGCGAGAACGGCAAGGACTCTCCTCTTCCGCTCTATATCGGCAAGAGGGGCATGGACCGCGCGGAGACGAACGAGGCTTACGTCATCGACTGGCGGGCGCCGGTCGCGAGCTTGTTCTACTCCTTCACGGGAGGGGAAGCTCCCGTCGAATACGTAGCCCCGGAAGGGACGATCGGCGGCGCCGTCTACCTCAAGCGCAATCTATCCATCCGCGACAAGACGCTGCAACGGATCGTGGACAGCTACGAGCGCGGCGGAGACAACATCGGCTTGAACGACGAGTTTCTTCTATATAAGCTCGGCGACAAGAAGGACAACAAGCTGCGCGACATCGTGTCCACGATTCAAGCGGAGCAAGACGCGATCATCCGCGCGACCCGTTACAAGGCGCTGATCATCCAAGGGGCGGCCGGTTCCGGGAAAACGACGGTCGCTCTGCACCGCCTCGCCTTCCTCCTCTATCAATATCAGCAGCAGATGAAAGCGGAACGAATGATTATTTTCGCCCCGAACACGATGTTCCTCGATTACATCTCTGGCGTGCTGCCGGAGCTCGGGGTCGGCAACGTCGAGCAGACGACGTTCGCGGCATGGGCGCTCGACCGTCTGAACGCGAACGTGCGGCTCGCGAAAGATTCGGCCGAAGGCAACGTCTGGTTCTCCTTCGTGGCGGATCGGCCTTCGATCGACGACGAGACGCCGGGAAGGTTCAAAGGCTCGCTCGCGTTCAAGGAGAAGCTGGACGAGAGGCTGCGCGAATTGGAGCAGGCGTTCCTCGGAGACGAGCCTCCTGCTTTCGAAGCTTGGGACGGACGAACGCTGCCGGGAAGCATGGTGCGCGAATGGTTCGAAGTGGAATACCGCCACTACGCGCTCGCTCCTCGCCGGGAACGGCTCATCGCGCGGATCAACCGCTGGTTGGAGATGCAGCTGACGGCGATCGGCGACCCGAAAATCCGCAAGGAACGGAGCAAGACCGCCAAGAACAGGCTGCGCGCCTACGCGAACAAGCTGCCGAAAGCGGACGCCCTAGAGTTCTACAAAAGCTTGTTCGCGGCTCCGGACGCGGCAACGTGGATTCCCGCGAAGGTCGTCAAGGAGACGCTAGCCTACCTGAAGAAAGGGTTCGTCCAACCCGAGGACCTGCCCGCCCTCGTCTGGATCCACGTCGCGTTTAACGGCCGGGACAACCTCTCGTTCGACCACGTCGTCGTCGACGAAGCGCAGGACGTGTCCCCGCTTCAGATCGCGGTGCTGAACGCCTTCATGAACGAGCCTTCGTTCACGATCCTGGGTGACTTGGCGCAGGGCATTCACGCCTACCGCGGCGTTCAACGCTGGAACGAGTTGTCCGCGGTCTTCGACGACGAGCACAATTCTTATCACGCGCTCCAGCAGAGTTACCGTTCGACGCTCGAGATCATCGAATTCGCCAACCGGATTCTCCCGCACACGGATACCGGGCTTCCGGCGGCTACTCCCGTCTTCCGCAGCGGCGACCCGGTCGAGCTCGTTCGGCTGGAGCGCGAGGAAGAGAGATTTCCGTTCATCCGCGACTTCGTCGAAAGCAACCAGGAACGGGGCATGCGCACGATCGCCATCATCGGGCGGACGGACGTGGCTTGCGCGAAGCTGCACGAAGAGCTGTCCGCTGGAGGCCTCGAAGCCAATCTCATCTCCGAAGGACAGGCGCAATACCGCGGAGGCGTCACGATCGTGCCCGTCTACTTGTCCAAAGGGCTGGAGTTCGACGCCGTCCTCGTCGCGGGAGCCGACGAACGGCAATACTCGCTTAACCCGCAGGATGCCAAGCTTCTGTACGTCGGCTGCACCCGCGCGTTGCACCGGCTGACGCTTTACGCTTACGGAGATGTGACTCCTCTCGTGAAATAACGGTTAGGCAAGCCGAAAAAGCCTCCAGACCCGGCAATTCGCGCGGGTTCTGGAGGCTTCTTCTTTATACTTCTATTGCTTAATGAGAGAGTAAATCGCCATCGCTGCCTCCGCGCGAGTCAGAACGCCTTGCGGAGCGAACATGCCTGCTCCCTGGCCTTTCAACAGCCCGAGCTCGTACGCGACGTCGACGTAAGGCAACGCCCATGCGCCGATCCGGCCGCGATCCTCGAACGGAGCCGGAGCGCCTGTCGCTGAGGCTTTGCCGTTCTTGACCTCCAGCGCGCGGACGATCATCGCCGCCATCTCCTGCCGCGTCATCGTATCGTTCGGCCCGAACCGGTTACCGTTTCGGCCGTTGACGATGCCGAGCTCGGCGGCGGTCGCTACGTACGCCGCATACCATTTGCCCGCGTCGACGTCGTCGAACTTGGTTTTTCCATCAGCCGCGACGCCGAGCGCTCGCACGAGCATCGCCGCGAATTCCGCGCGGTTAATGCGCTGCTGCGGCATGAAGGAAGACTCGTTCACGCCGTTAAGGATATGCTTCGCCGTCAACGCCTTGATAACGGCTTCCGCCCAATGGCCAGACCGGACGTCGGAGAACGTCTTCTCGTACTCCAGCACGGCGTACTTGCTGAAGTGCGACACTTCCGCGCTGACCCGATCGCCGTTAACCGTGCCGCCGACATACTCCAGCTTCCCGTTATCCGCGATGTAATAGATACCGACAAGCTCCTTATTCGGATTGCCCGTCAGCGGAAGCGTAATCGTTAGCGGATTCTTGAAGCTCGTAACCGAGATCGACTTGCCGTCTTTCGTAACGACGCTGAGCGTGAATTCGTATACCGGAGAGGCCTGACGGACGTTCGCGCCCTTCGCTTCCTCGTCTGCGATCAGCTTCTTGCCGTCGATTGGGTCCGCCACCGGTTTGAAATCGAATTGAATATGCGCTCCGTCCGCATCTTGACCGGAGACGAGCTTAGCGATCGCATCCAATTCCTCCCGCGGAATCGCGACCGTCAACTCGCCCGCTCGCAACGCGAGATCGTTCTCGCCTAGCATCGCGGCCGCCTGGATCGGCAACAGTACGGAGTGCTTGCCTCCCGCGATCGCCACTTCGACTTTACCTTCCTTGCCGTTCTTCAGCGCCTCTTCGTTCACGACATGCGCGCCGGAATCTCCTTGCGAAGAACCGCCCGAGCCCGAGGACGAAGGCAAGGATACGACTGCCGCCAAGATCGCCGTTCCGCCGTCGTTTCTGCCCGGCACATCCAGCGTGATTTTCCCGTCCGACGTTACCGTATACGTGCCGCCGCCGTATTCATCCTTCACCGATGCGCCCGCGGCGAAAGGAACGTTAAGCATGACGCTCTGGCTTGCCGTCTTCACGTTGATGACCGTGACGACGTTCGTTCCCGCGTAAGCCTTGTCGAACGCCAAGTAACCCGTCGCGTCGGAGCCGCCGATCTTCGTCCGCGTTCCTTTCGAATACACTTTGGAATACTTCGCGCGGATGTTCAGCAGCTTCATGTAATGGTCGTGAAGCGCCTGCTCCGCCGTCAAGCGATCCCATGGCATGTCGCCGCGATTCTCGCTGAACTTTCCTTCCTTGAAATCGGCTGCTTTCGCGCCCGAACGTCCAAGTTCTTCGCCGTAATAGACGACCGGCTGGCCTTTGGCCGTAATCTGCAGCGCCGCCGCGATCTTGAGCTTGCCTTCGTCGCCGCCGACGTATTCGGACAGGAAGCCGGGCTCGTCGTGGCTGCTTAGGAATTGCCCCATCGTCGCCGCGTTGTTCAGCTTCGATTCGCGATCCGCGAGATAAGCGTCGACGCTATCGATGCTGCCGTTCGCGAAATCGCGCGCCTTATCCTTGAAGCCGAAGTCGAGCAAACCGTCCATCTGCCCGCTGTAGAGGTTGCCGCCGTCGTTATCGATCGTCCCCCCGAAGTACTCGCCGATCAATTTGAAATTCGGATCGATCCGAAGCAACTCGTTCTTGAACGCCTTCCACGTCGTATCCTCTACGTGTTTCACCGTATCGATGCGGAAGTAATCGATCGTGTCGCCGCGGGACGTTCTCGCGCGATCCAGCCAGCCCGCCTGCCAATCGACGATCCGCTGCCGAACGGCAGGGTCTTCCGTCTTGAAGTCCGGTAAATGCTCGAGTTCCCCGACAATCGGATTCACGTCGGAGGACACCGTATCCGTGCGCAGCAGTCCGGCAAAACGATCTCTCGTCGCCTGCGTCACGCCCGCGACGTTGTCGGTTACCTTCACGCCGTAACCGGCATGGTTCAGCACGACGTCCACCATGATCTTGATGCCTTTGTCATGGGCTTTGTCGATCAGTTGCTTAAACGTCGCCAAGTCGCCGAGATGCTCGTCGAGTTCGGTGAAGCTTTGCGCCCAATAGCCATGGTAACCGTATTGCTTGCCGCCCCAATCCACTCCCTTGTTGAAGTCGATATTATCGACGATCGGCGTGATCCACAGCGTATTGATGCCAAGCTCTTTCAAGTAGTCGAGCTTGTCGATCATGCCCTTGAAATCGCCGCCGTGATACGCCTCGAGGTGAGATTTGTCGACGTTCGCGTTGTTCGTCGGATCGCCGTCCGCGAACCGGTCCGTCAGCGCGAAGTAAATGCGCGCTTCATCCCAATCGAAGTCGAGCGCGTCGCCCGCCGACGTCCTGGCATTCACGTTAACCTTCGCGACGTGCCCATGCTTGTTGCCGTACTCGTCGATCAGCGTCGCCGGGACGTTCTTGCTGCCGGCCGTCACCGTATCTTGGACCGAGACCGATTGCTCCATGAGCGCCGTATCGAACCGGACTTTGGCGGGGCCTCCCAGCGCCGTCAGATCGATATAGCCTTCGCGGAAAGCGACCGGCTCCGAAGAGGTCGTCGTTAACGTCAGAATGCCTTCCTCGTTGGAGGTAATCGCATTTCGGTTCATCGACGACGAAATCGTCACCGTAGGCGCGGCGTATTTCAGAACCGAATGTCCATCCTCGATCCATGCGTGATGCGGGTCGGCGATTTCCGTCTCCGTGCCGCCCTTCGTCACGAGAAAGGTGTACGCGTAATGATGAGGCGTCAACCCTTCGAGCGTGTAACCGAATAACTCCTTATGCGCGTCGTACACCATGTCGTGAAGCTCTCCGTCGATCTTCACCTTCACGCCCGAAATCTCGTTCATCCGTTCGTTCTTGAACAGCGCGTCGTCGCGATAGACGAACGTCGCCTTGCCGTCATCCAGCTGCGGTCCGATCGCGCTAGGCATAATGTCCAGCTCGCCGACCATGCTCGTGATGTTCACTTTCGTGTACGGGTCTCCCGGCTTTAGCGGAATGAGCCGATCGTAAGGAATATCTTGCTTCGCCGTCGACCAATCCGCCCCCTTGCGAACGACGACCCCGACGCTGACCGCTTCCTGCGCGACCTCCAGCATCGCCGTTGCTACTCCGTTCTCGACCTGATCGAAATTGATCTGGTCGTTTTTCACGCCCGTGCCCCATATCCATAAGTTCCAGTCCGTATAGTTTCCGTCCGGCCGAATGTAGTTGATCTTGACGTATCGCTTCGGCACGACGTTAACGGCGGCGCTGACGCTCTTGCCTTGGTAAGAAACGCTGATCATCGCCGCGCCTTTATCCACGCCCGTCACCAAGCCGCTTGCCGATACGGTCGCCGCGCTCGGGAGATCGGAGACGTATGTCGCTTTGTCGGTCACGTTCCGTTTGGTGCCGTCGTCGTATTTCGCGAACGCTTTGGTCTGATGCTTGTCGCCCGGCGTCAGGCGATAGCTGCCGGAGTCCAGCTCCAACGACTGCAGTTGCGCCGCCGCCGAATCCACCCGAACGACGACCGCCGTCAGCGGATCGAGCGCGATGGATCCGGCCGTCAGCGCGAACCCGGACGGCGTTCCGACCGCCGCCGTGCCCGCTTCGTCGCTATCGACGACGACCGTCCCGCCCGTCAAATCCTCGGACAACGTCAGCGTTCGTTCCTCGTCGTCCGCGTTCAGGAACACGTAATATTGACCTGTGCCGTCCGTCGCCTTATTCTTGTAGGCGATGACGAGATCGTTCGCCTGGATTTCCGGCGCGGATACGAGCGTCACGTTGGCGTTCACCAAGTCTTTGTCCCCGAGCGTGAACGCGTCCGTCGATCTTCTAAGCTTCATCAGGCCGGACGTATAGTCCTTCGTCTCCGTCTGCGCAGGATACGCCGCCTCGTCCGTCGCTTTCGCCCAATCGAAATGATTGATCGCGTCCGAGGAATCGTACGAATCGTTGATGAAGTACCCGAACGATTGATCGTTCGCGTCTTTGAGCTCCACGTACTTCTGCTCCGGCACGCCTGCAGCCTTCCATTGCTTCGTGCGCCCGTATTCTTGACCCGCTTGCAGGAAAGCTGTTCCTTGGGACGTTAGAATGAGCAGATTACCGAGCCGGATCCGCTTCTGGATCTCCAGCTCGTTCGCCGCGACGGAAGGATCCTTCTTGATCGACTGCGCGATGACGTCGTGCAGCGTCAGGTTGTCGTGCGCTTCGATATACGACACGACGTCGCCCGGATCGTCCTGCGCGATGTTGGACGGCTGGGCCTTGATACTGTTGAAAATCGTGCTAATGCTTCGAGCGCCGCCCGTTATGAATCGCGGTTGTCCTTCGGAGCCGTAGCCGGACTTCAATTCGTTGCGCATCTCGTCGGAGAAGACGCCGACGCTGTCCGTGCGGTTCATCCACCCCTGATCCGCGCCCTGGCCTTCCAGCGAAGGATCCGCGATGTTACCGGAGAACGTCTTCCAGCCTTCGCCGATGAACAGCGCGTTCGGATTGATGGCCGCCGCCGCGTCGTACGCGTCCTGCACGGCGTCCGACGTCGCGTCGCCCATCATGTCCCAGCGCATGCCGTCGATCTTGTATTCGTCGAACCAATACTTGACCGAATCGACCATAAGCTTCTCGGCCATCTTGTGATTCGTCGCTAGGTTGTTGCCGAATCCTCCGACGAACGAGCCGTTCGCGTCTTGCCAAGCGTAATAGCCCGGCACGATGTCGTTCAGCAGCTCTTTTTTCGCCATGTGGGTATAGACGACGTCCAGCACGACGCCCATGCCCGCCTTGTGAATCGCGTCGACGAGCTCTTTCGTTTCCTTGATCCGCAGCTCCGGATCCGTCGCGTCCTCCGAGTAGGCGCCGTCCGGCGTAAAATAGTTATGAGGGTCGTAGCCCCAGTTGTATTCGTTATCCTGCGCCGAGTACGCCGACTCCCTCGTGCCCGCCTTCGACTCGTCGCCGAAGTACCAAGCCATAATCGGCAGCAGTTGAATATGGGTGACTCCGAGCGATTTGATATAGTCCAGCTTATCGATGAACGCCTTGTACGAGCCCCATCTCGCGGTCAGGTCTCCGGAGATCGAAGGATCGGACGTAAAGTCCCTCACGTGAGTCTCGTAGATGATCGCGTCCTCGCGTTTCTCGTAACCGTCGATCGAAGCGAAGCCGAACCCGCTCGGGCTCGTGCCGCTCAAGTCGACGATCGCGGCTTTGCCGACGGCATCGTCGTCCGTGCCGGCTTCGCCCTTCGTGTTCACGCGGAACTCGGCCATGGACTTCGCGTAGGGGTCCAGCACCTTCTTGACGACACCGTCGTTCGTCACTTCGTATTGATAGTAATAGCCTTTCAAGTCAGAGACGCCGAGATCGCTCGCGCTAACTTCAGCGGCCCATACGCCTTGTGCGCCCTTCGCCAGAGTCGCTTGACCGAGCGAGTTAATGCCGTCCTTCTCGTAGAAGTTCGCCACGACGGCGCTCGCCGTCGGCGCCCACAGCTTCAGCGTCGCGTCCCCGCCATCGTACGTAGCGCCGAGATCGTTGCCGTCGTACGCGTACATCTCGTCGAGCATTCGCCAGCCCTTTCTCGCGGAGAGCGTCGTTCCGGCGTACGTGACGCTCAACGGCGTCTTCTCCATGTCGAGCGCCGCCGTCAATTCGACGGTCGTGCCGTCCTTGATCGCCGCGGCGTCGACCGTTAACGGATCGCCGTTCTTGTCTTTGACCGCGATCGCGGTTTTCAAGTCGTCCGCGACCAGCCCGGCCGTCGTCGTGAAGCCGAGCAGTACCTTCGTCGGCGCCGAAATCTCCGCGGACACGAGGCCGATCGGCAAGTCTCCGTACGGAGAGATATACACGTTGCTATCGCCCTGCTTCAGCCAGATGTGCTTGTATTTGCTCAGCAGCCCGAAGGAACGGTCCGCCGAGACGTCCTTGTCCCCGGTCGTCCGGTTGACGACGAGGAAATTGATCTTCTTCGCGCCCGGCGCGAGCGCCACGTCGACGTACGAACCTTGCCTGCCGACGGTGTCCGTCGCGAAAGCCGCAGCGCCGGTCGGCCATCCGGAACTTGCCGTTGCCACGTCGCCCCAGGTCCATAAGCCGTAATCGCCCTGCTTGCCGTCATCCCTTATATAGTGGACCCTGATCGTATTATCGGGAGGATCAACGGGCTCGTAAGGATATACGATATCCGAACCGGTTTTCACCCAGATTTCGTTCATCGCGGGCGAAGTCAACATCACGGTTTTATTGTCGCCGTCCTTCGCCTCCGTTGACTTGTCGACGAGAAGGAACCCGACCTTCTTGGCGTCCGCCTTCAGCTGCACGTCCACGAAAGCCCCGTAATCGTCCGTCTGGCCGCTCGGAAACGCGGTCGCGCCGTTCGGCCATCCGGTAGATGCCGCGACGACGTCGTCCCATAGCCATGCCGAATATTTAGAGGCATCCCCGTTATAATGGATACGCAAGAACCCGGCGGGAACGCCGCCGTTCGGATCGGCCGGTACGACGAAATCGGCCGCGACGGCGTTCGTGATCGAGTTATACGAGAACGTCACGTCTAAATCCTGCGGCAGCACGAGGGGCTTGTCGCTCTCCGGATACGCCTGATTTCCTTCCCACGCGCTCCCGAGCAGGATTTTGAACGCGTAACTCCCCTGCGGCACGCTTTTCTTCGCCGCATACACATTATCGTAATCCGGATCGGTCAGCCGGGTTCCCGCCTCCCCCGGATTCCAGTCACTCGAGTCTCCGAGCTCGGACTGCAGGCTGCCGACGACGCGCGGCGCTTTGTCGTCCGCGATCGGCGTATAATACGACGAGTCCGCGATTCGATGGGTCTTATCGTTGTAATAAAACGCCACGGTCGCCGCTTCCGGCAGCGTTAGGACGATATTGCCGCCATCCCCGACCGCTCCCGGCTTCGTATAGCTGCCAACGCCGTAGCTTTCGGTCCAAGCACCATTCAGAGCGACTTTGTACTGATAAGTCCCCGCGGGCAAAGTCCCTGTAAACCGGTATTCCCCGTTCCCCATATCGGTCATTTTCGTCACTTCCGACTTTTCGTCCCAATCGCTGGCGTTGTCCAACTCCGTCTGCAAGTCTCCGACCAACGTCGCGCTGACCGTTGCGGCGACCGCCCCTCTCGGATACAGCTGCACGCACGACAACGCCAGCATGATCGCCATGAACAGCATGAATAACCGCTTGCCTCTTAAAGCGAGATTCATCCATACGCCTCCTTTTTTTGCTTGCCAACAGCGTTTGCGGCCTTCCGCCGCCCCTTCCGGTGTTCGAGCTACGCCGCATCAATGCGCAAACGTTTGCGCATTGATGCGTATAAATATAAACGCCTCCTCATGAAATCCTTCTGTGCAAACAAGTTGCGCAAGTGGCATAATGAAAGCGCTTGCCATTAATCTTTCCCTATGTTATCTCCACGGAAGAAGAACTGTCAATTGCTTTTTTTACCGTATTTACGAGATTATTCGGCATCCACATCATCTTTTCCACCACAACCCACAATTGTGCTATCGTTTGCACAAAAGTTGCGCAACCATTTGTCGTAACTTCCCGTCCACCGCCCCGGGTTCGGCCGCGACTTCCGGGAGAGCTTTTCCCATTTTCCTGACAAGCATCGGAAATATTCCGCGGACAACCCACATATATATCTCGTAGATGCTTGTCAACGGGAGGGTTATCCGTATGCCTAAGCGCCGTTCGCTGCGAATGCTGCTTTTCGTCGCCGCCGCCGCTGTACTTGTGTTATCGTTCCGGTTCGGATTCGCCGACGCTTGGGTGGACCAATATGCCTGGCCGGCTTCCGCGGCGTCCGAGTTGGAGAGGGGCCCTTCTTCGGCCGCGCCCGTAGCCGCCGAGCCCAAAGCGGACCCCGTGCCCGACGCGAAGTCGAAGTCGACGGCCGCCGTGCTCAGCAACCGGGTCGCGGAGTACCATATCTCCGTCAAGCTCGACGAAAGGCTTGGGACGCTTAACGGGGAGCAGACCGTCACTTGGAAAAACCCCGGCCGCAAGTCCGTCGGAGAGCTCAACTTCCATCTCTATCCGAACGCTTTCTCGCCGGGCAGCACGTTCATGAAGGAATCGGGCGGCCAATTGCGCGGAGACAAAATGAAATCGGGCGGCGAGGGCGGCATGACGCTGACCTCGCTGACGACGGACCTAGGCGAAACGCTGCTTCCTCGCCTGCACTACGTTCAGCCGGACGACTCCAATAAGAGCGACCGCACGCTCGTCACCTTCCGATTGCCGGAACCGGTTAAGCCAGGCGCAACCGTCACCCTTCGCATGGCCTACACCGTCAAGCTTCCCGACGTATTCGCCCGCATGGGCAAAGCCGGCGATTTCGTCATGGCGGGCCAATGGTTCCCGAAGGTCGCCGTCTACGAGACGGCAGGCACCCGCGGCAAAACCGGCGAAGGCTGGAACCTGCACCAGTACCACGGCAACTCCGAATTCTATTCGGACTTCGGCATCTACAGCGTCCGCATCGAAGTGCCCGAGACGTACGTCGTCGCGGCCACGGGTTTCCAGACGAAGCCTGCCGTCGTCAACGCCGGAAGGAAGACGCTCCAATTTTACGCCGACGACGTTCACGATTTCGCCTGGTCCGCATCTCCGAACTTCGAATACGTGGAAGACTCCTTCTCTTCCCCGGGCGTTCCCGGCGTTCGCATCAAGCTGTATCTCGATCCGCTGCACAAGGATTTGAAGGACCGCTACATGCACGCCGCCAAGTCCGCCCTCGCGAAGCTCGGCCAGTGGTACGGGGAATATCCGTATTCGACGCTGTCGGTCGTCATTCCGCCGGCGGACGCGAACGGCGCGGCGGGCATGGAATATCCGACGCTCGTCACCGGCGCCTCCGCCCAGGCCGCGAGCTCCGGCTACGATCTCGAACGGACGCTCGTTCACGAGATCGCGCATCAATATTGGTACGGCCTCGTCGCCTCCAACGAGTTCGAGGAAGCCTGGCTCGACGAAGGCTTCACCTCTTATACCGAGGATAAGCTCATGTCCAGCATCTACGGGGTGCTTCCTAACTTGGCGGTGGAATCCAGCTACCTGACCGATCCGCAGCCTCTGAACCAATATTCCTGGCGGTTCAGCTCTTCCGACGGATACGCCGAGAACGTCTACATGCGCGCCAAGCTCGTGCTGTCCGCCCTCGAGCGCCAAGTCGGGGACAAGACGATGAACAAGATCATGCGGACGTATTTTCAGAAATACAAATTCAGGCATCCGTCGTCGGAAGACTTCCAGAAGGTCGTGGAGTCGGTCACCAAAACGAAATGGAACGATTTCTTCCTGTCCTACGTGCAGCATGGGGAGATGGCGGACTACGCGGTCGAATCGATCGAATCGAAAAAAACGAACGAAGGTTTCGAAAGCACCGTGCTGCTGAGAAGGTACGGCGGGAACGCGCAGCAGGTGTCGGTATGGCTCCAGTTCGCCGACGGGCAGTCGCTCCGCAAACAGTGGGACGGCGTCCAGAACCACATCCGGCTCCAGCTCCGCTCCGCGTCGCCGCTGACGTACGCCGCCATCGACCCGGGCAACAAAGTCGTCCTGGACAACCGGAAGTACAACAATTATTTGCTTTCCGAGGTGCCGAAAGAGAAACGTTCCCGCGTAGCGACCGGGATCACGCAATTGCTGGAAGGCCTGTTCGGAACAATGGCGTGGTAAGGAGGCGAGGTCACGATGATACGAGAATTGTTAAAAAAGGGATGGGACATGGCCGTCCGTCATAAGGTTGTAGTGGTTCTCCTGTTCCTGTACCGGCTGTTGTGGGGATTCTTCCTCTACCGGTTCGTCGACTCCGTCGCGACCCCGATTCTTGCCCGCTATCCGGAAACGCACCCGAATTCCGACGCGGCGCGGTTATTCCTCGTCGAAGCCCAATTCCGGCTGCTGAAGACCGACCTCGTCAACGAGTCGCTTTGGCTGCTCGGAGGCCTGCTTCTGCTGCGGATGCTGCTGACGCCGCTGCTGAACGCCGGCGTGTTCTACTCCTTCCACCACGCGACGGAGGAAGCGGGCACGCGCGTGCTGTTCGGGGTTCGCCGGGTTTGGAAACCGGTCACGCTGCTGTACTGGGCGGAGAACGCTTTGCTTCTGTTGCCCGCCGTCTGGTTGGTGCCCTTCGCGAAAGACCGGTTCTACTCGGAGCCCATCATAACCGACTGGCTGAGAGATCTGTCGCCTTATGCGCTGGCATGGCTAGTCACCGGCTTCCTGCTGCATCTGCTGTTTCAGTTCATGCAGTTCGGCGCCGCGTCCGGCGAAGGCATTCTGAACGGGCTCGGGTTGGCGCTTCGCCGGGCATTGCCTTTAATCGGCATCACTCTAGCGTTGCTCGGCATCGGTTTGGCGGTATCCGCCACGGCGTGGGCCGTCTCCACGCTCTGGTCCGGATTTATCGCCGTCGCGCTGCATCAGGCTTTCTACTTCGTCCGTTCCCTCCTGACGTTATGGACGTCCGCGTCCCAATATCAGGTATGGTCCGGAACGGAGCCGTAAGCTTCCTGTCCCCCTTCCGACAATATTCACCAGGGACATTCCCCGGTTTGCGCCTTTTCGCGGGCGTAACCGGGGTTTGACGTTATTATCGGCGGCCATTTCCTAAGCGAAAGGAGGACCGATTTCCTAGTTTTCCGCTGTAGATGAGTGAATTCTCATTTAGTAGATGCAGGAAATTCGTCAGGAAAACCGAATATGTAAGACGAAGAAATCAAAAACTGCCGAGTTCTCGCGAAAGCGGGAAACGGGGGAACCAGTCTTTACGGGTGAATTGGCTTCGCTTCACAGGAGCCATAGGGGAACCTTCTACCGAACCCTCCAGCTAACCTCGTAGGCATTGGAAGGAGTCAACCTGTTTTGCGCAAGCTTTCCGCTATTCTTATCGCTTTATGCTTTGCTTTGGCTTTCCAAGTAGGCAGCGCGTTCGCCGATTCCAAGATGGATGAGACGATCAAGCCCCTTCTCGGCATCGACTACAAGTACGGCGGATCGACCAAAAGCGGCTTTGACTGCTCCGGATTCACGCAGTACGTCTTCAAGCAGCTCGGCATCAATCTCAACCGTGCTTCGAGAGACCAAGCGAAGCAAGGCCAGAAAGTTTCCCGAGACAACTTGCGTCCGGGAGACCTCGTGTTCTTCAACACGAACGGCAAAGGCATCTCGCACGTAGGCATCTATGTCGGCGACGGCAAAATGGTTCATTCCCCTTCTTCGGGCAAGAGCGTTTCGTTCGTCAGCATTTACGACAAATACTACGCTTCGCGTTATGTAACCGCTCGTCGGATCATGGACACGGATACTTACCAAGAGCTCGCAACCGAACCTTCGGATGCGGAAGATGCTGCCGCTGCGGGCGCATCTGACGAAGCCGCGGAATAATCCGGCGGCGATCAAATAAAGGGCAATCCCGTCGTCATCGCAAGATGACTTGTCGGGATTGCCCTTTGTTTTTGAATCTCTTATTCGGTTCAGCGCCTTATTTCGGCTTTCGTTCCCTCAGCCGGCCGACTTCATCGGCCCCGATCGCGTGCGCGCTATATTTCGCTTTCTCGTATAAGCGCAACAGCCGGGGCTTTGCTTCCGCGAACCAAGCCCAATACGTCGCGGCTCTGCCCTTGCCGGAAACCGGAAACGCGAGCCGATGCCTTTCGATCCTCTCCAGCGTCTCCGAGGGCGTGTCGGACGCGCGGAATTCGAATCCGTCCCCGATACCGGCCAGCACCGCTTCCTCGTAAAGCCGCCGGACTTTATCCGCGTCGCCGAGCCGCTCCCAGTCGGCTTTGGCCGTTCGAGTCGGGATTCTAGGCGATTGCGCCCGCTTCTTCGCGAGCGACCTCCGCTCTTCCACGTACGGCAATACATCCTCCGCCCGGCGTTCCCTCCGCAGCATGTCCAGAACGGCTTGCCACCAAGATTGCCAAGTCCGCTTGCGATCGCGCCACCATAACCGGACGAACCAGACCGCTACGATTACGACCCCCGCAAGGACGCCCCAACCGATGACGTCCCAGCCCTTCCATGTCCCCCCGGCGCCGCCTAGCTGCTGGATCATGTTCGCCGCGCCCGAATCGGACGGCGGCTGTATGAACTTCTCGGGATCGATCCGCCGTTCGTTCGGCTTGATCGGGTTCTTCGGCGTCAGCAAGCGCGAGCCGAATTCCGCCGTAAGCGCGACGACCGACACGCTAGCCGCCAGAAACGCGTACACGTACGTACGGTTCGCCCGCTTGACCGCTCCTGTCGCGATGCCTTGAAGCAGCGAGGCTTCTTCCATGAGGTGCCGATTCAGCGCGACGAACCAAGCGATCATCCAGCCGAACGACAGCAGTATGAAGACGAGCTTATAGCCGCTCCAGTCGTCGTTCACGGCGACGAGGGACAGCGCCGAGGCGGCGATACCGAAGCCGAGAGCGCATTGCATATATCCGAAAGCCGCGTATCGGCCCCGCCAGAGCGCGACGCCTCCCCAGACCAAGAGGACGATGTTATCCGGATAAGCGCCCAGGCCTAGCGCGATCAATAGAACGAATACGGCCAACATGATCACTCGTCTCCACGCCGTTGGCAACGTCGCATGAAACAACAGCCCCGCGGAGAAGAGCGTCAACGCGAGACCGAGCAAGCCGATCCTCGTCGGACCGGAGTCCGCGGCGCTTCCGACCATCAGCCAGACCGGCAGCCATAACAATCCTTCCGTCAGGACGCGTAAGATGCCTTTGCCGATCGGAAGGGACTCTCTCTGTGCCATTGACTTTGTCGTGGGGCTCATGATGCGATCCCTCCTTCGACGAACAGCAGAAGCTCGACGCCGTTGCCCTGCTCTCTCAGCTCGCGGACGAGCTGCCTTTCTTGCGAGTCGATGAACGCCGTCACGAGCAAATAATGTTTCCCCCGTTGCCTTTCGCCCAGCAGCTGCTTCAATAGAAAAGATAATCCGAGCCGCGTCTCCGGTTTGAAGCCCGCCATCGCCTCCAGCAGCGCGTCCATATGCGCGGCTCCGCTTCTCTCGGGAGCGCGGAACACCGGGGCGTCGTATCCGTCTACCTCCCCGTTGAATATCAAGCCCGCCTTCCCTCCGCCTCCGATGATGTACTGCGCGGCGGAAGCCGCATAGCTGACCGCTTCCTCGAACGATTCGGCGGTCATGCGGGCGTTGTTCGCGCGATCGAGCAATTCCGCGTTCAGAATGAGCGTCAGATCGTTATCCTGCATGCTTTCCCGCCGATGGACGAGAAGCTGTCCCGTCTTCGCCGTCGCGCTCCAGTTCACCATCCGGAACGAATCTCCCGGCCGGTAAGGCCGAATGCCCGCGACGTACATCGCGTCCTCGCGGATCGGACTGATCATGCTGCGGACGCTTTGCACGTAACGCCTGACTTCCAGAGGAAAGTCGTCGATCCGTTTCAATCTCGGGTAGACGACGATTTCCAAGCTCGCCGGCTGACGCACAGACCGCCCCGGGAATCCGACGATGTCTCCCGACGTCAGCGTATAACTGTCGATCCGGAATTTGCCCCTCGCGGGGCATACGATCTCGTGCTTCCGAACGATCTCCGTATAGCCCGGGATCGTGAACAGGCTCGCGTGATTCTGCAGCCGATCCCCGCTATGGATCGACATGTCCGCCTGCGCGTTCTTGAAGACGAGCTGGGCGGGCAGCTGCGATTCGACGCGGACCCAAGGGAGTGGCAATCTTCTGCCGTTCGCGATCGTCTCCCGCATCCACGTCGATTCGCCCGCGTGCACCCTCGATTGGCTGAACGAACGGTCGTAAGCGACCGACTTCAAGCCGGCGAGCCTGAACGTCAGCCGTTGCGCCCCGTAGAGCGCGCTCATAAGAAGCACGATCCAGAAGACGTAAGTCATGAGCGCCGCGTCTCCAGCGCCGGTTCGGACGGAACCGGAATGCCGGCCACGATCGCGTCCAGAATCTTCTCTGCCCGGCCGCCCTCTTCCCGCATCGCGTCCCTGAGGATGACACGGTGGGCCAGAACCGGCTTCACGAGCGTCTTCACGTCGTCCGGCAAGATGAAGTCCCGACCGCGCAGCAAGGCTCGTGCTTGCGCCGCCTTCACGAGCTGAAGCGCCCCCCTCGGGCTCGCTCCGAACGACAGTTCCGGATGCGAGCGGGTCGCCGACGCGATCGCGATCGCGTAAGCGTAGATTTCGTCGCCGACGTGCACTTGCGGCAGCGCCTTCTGAAGCTCCGCCACTTCCCCGCGGGTCAGGATCGGCTTCAAGCCTTCCAGCGGATTGCCCGGAACGAACCTCCGCATGATCGCAAGCTCTTCCTCAGCCGTCGGATAACCCATCGACACCCGCATCATGAAGCGATCGAGCTGCGCCTCCGGCAGCGGGAACGTTCCGTGATTGTCGATCGGATTCTGCGTCGCGACGACCATGAACGGCGCTTCCAGCCGGTACGTCTCGCCGTCGATCGTCACTTGGCGCTCTTCCATGCACTCCAGCAAGCTTGATTGCGTCCGCGGCGTAGCGCGGTTCAGCTCGTCCGCCAGCAGAATATTGGCGAAAACGGGGCCTGCCCGCATCTCGAATTCGCCGTTGCGTTGATTGTAATAGTTAATGCCCGTAACGTCCGAAGGGAGCAGGTCGGCCGTGAATTGTATGCGCCGCATCGAGCAGTCGAGCGATTGGGCCAGCGTCTTGGCGAGGAGCGTCTTTCCCGTTCCGGGAACGTCCTCCAGAATGACGTGGCCGGACGCGAGCAAGGCGACGAGCAGATGCTCCACCGCCTGTTCCTTGCCGACGACGACCGAACCGACGTTGTTCGCGAGTTCCGTAAGCTTGCGATTGATTAGCGCGTTATCCAAAACAAAAACACCCTCCTCCGTTTCCTACATATTACCAGTAGCGAAGAAGGGTGAGAATAACCAATCCTATTTAGTTGTTTCGAAGCGATGGCTTACACTATGCCAAAGCCTGCATCCGTTGTTCCTCTTGCCCGTTCGCGAACGCGTCGATCGACGGCGAAATCGTCGTTCCCGCATGACCCGTTTCGTCCGCCAAGCCGTAAGGCAGGCAGAGCGGCGCTCCCGTGCGAGGGTCTGGAATAATGTCGGCGTCGATGTTGAACACTTCGCGCAGCATGTCGCACGTCATGACCTCTTCCGGCGGTCCTTCGTACAATACCGTGCCCGCCTTCAAGGCGACGAGATGCTGGGAGAAGCGCGCCGCGTGGTTCAGGTCGTGAACGACCATGACGATCGTGCGTTGCTGCTCCTTGTTGAGCTTCTCGAGCAGGTTCATGACTTCCATCTGATGAGCCATATCGAGGAACGTCGTCGGCTCGTCGAGCAGAAGCACTTCCGTGCCTTGGGCGAGCGCCATCGCGATCCAGCCCCGTTGCCGCTGGCCGCCCGACAAATGATCCACGGACCGGTCGGCGAACGCGGACATGCCCGTCGCTTCGAGCGCCCAATCGATCATGCGGCGGTCTTCCGCCGTCAAGTTCCCGAAGCCCTTCTGGTGCGGGTAACGGCCGAAAGCGACGAGCTCGCGCACCGTCAAGCCTTCCGGCGCGGACGGATTCTGCGGCAAGATCGCCAATTGCTTCGCCACTTCTTTCGTCGGCTGGCGATGAATCAGCTTGCCGTCGAGATAGACGCCTCCGCCCGTCGGCGTCAGAATGCGGGCCATCGACTTCAAAATCGTCGATTTGCCGGAACCGTTCGAGCCGACGAGAGCCGTAATCATGCCATCCGGTACTTGCAAATTCAGCCCCTGCACGATTTGCCTGCTGCCGTATGCAAGAGATAACTGATTTGTGTTTAACCGCGACATGGTGCAACTCCCCTTTGAAGGTGATGATGATAACCGATGAAAAAAATGAACGCCGATTACAAACCGATTACAATGACCGACGACAATGATGATATCCGACGAAATTGGTGATAACCGTTCTCAATATAACGCTTCTTATGAATGATAATGGTTCTCATTGTCGTTGTCAATGAAATCGCGGCATTTCTTATAATAGCGGGAGGGGGCTGACGGCGGCAGGTCGTTATCGGAGAGGCATAGCGGAGATCGTGTGCTGGCTGTGGGCAGTAGGTTGTCGGCGGGCGGCGGTTGGCGGTTGGCGGTCAAATTGCTGAGATTAATGGTTTTTTCCATTAATTTCAGCCATTCCATCACAGCCCTCTTGCCTTAATGGAAATATACAGTAAAATCAGGCCTTCTAAGCAGATTTCAGCCAATACGCCCGAAATTAATGGACTTTTCCACTAAGATGAGCAGATTTCGTTTGACGGGCGCTAATTAACTGTATTAATCCATTTACTTGGCCTAGAAGCGGTAAACTCCGCGCCAATTTCTATTCCTCGAGCAGTAACCCCGTGCTCGAGCCCTCTTTCGCGAACCAGTTACTGCTCCTCAAGCAGTAACTCCGCGCTCGACCACTCATTCGCGAACCAGTTACTTCTCCTCAAGCCTCCTCAAGCAGTAACTCCGTGCTCGATCCCTCATTTGCGAGCCAGTCACATCTCCGAAAACAGTAACTCCGCGTTCGATCCCTCTTTCACGCCCCACAAGCAGTAACTCCGCACTCCCCCCCCCCCCCCCACTATCGCTCCTCCCGTAACTCCGATCTCGCCCCATCCGCGCCCATCGCCCCATACACCCGCCAACGAAAAAACCGCCCCGGCCGGCGGCCGAGACGGTGGGATCGCGCATATCGTCAGTCGAACAAATCGCCGAAGACGTCCATGACGCTTTTTTTCTTTTTCTTGTACGGCGGGTACGACGAATGTCCGTGCCCGTGGCCGTGTTGTTGCTGCGGCGGATACGGTTGCTGCGGATACGATTGTTGCGGCGTTTGGCTATAGGACTGGCGTTGAGGTTCCTGCCCGTCGCGCGAGTCGCCGTAATACCATTCGTTGTAGTCTTGTTTGACCTCGCGAACGTCTTGCATCAGCTTGTCGAGTTCCCCCCGATCAAGCCAAACCCCTTTGCAAGACGGACAAACGTCGATCAAAATCCCGTTCTTCTCCACTTCCCGCATCCGGGAATCTTCGCATACCGGACAATTCATCAGCCATGCCTCCTCGTTCGATTCGTTGCCCTCTTTACTACGGACAGCATCTCCCGAGGTTTCGGCCTTCATTCAACCTCTGCGTGCTTTCGTGCAATTCAGGGCGTACGTTTTGCCGTAGCCGCGCGCGTAGCGGATGATCTCGTTCAACATGGAAGCGTCGGCCAGCTTCGTAAAAGGACAAGGGTCCGGTTGCGTGTTCACTTCAAGAATCCACGCACGGCGCTTCCGATCCACCGCGATGTCGAGCCCAAGCTCGTTCATCCTTGGATAGGCGTTCTGGAACCGCCAGGCCGTCGCCTTCGCGAGACGCTTGAACTTCCTTTGCAGCCGGATCGCCGTACCCGCGTCCGTCAACCGGCGCAGCAGTCCTCCCGCGTCGTGGATGCTCCCCCCTTGGCTGCCGTTAGTGACCACCTTGCCGGGATGGGCGACGCGAGCCGCCGTTCCGGTCACTTTCCACCCCGCCCGTCCTTTCTGGACCATCACGCGAAAATCGATCGGGCGCCCCTGCAGCTTCAGCATGCGCACGCCTCTTTGCGCCAAGTAAGACTTACCGGCGGTACGTTTCCGGAGCCACTCGTACATCTCGTCGTAAGAAGCGAACGTCCGCTTGCGCAAGCCTTCCTGCACGCTCCGTCGGCCGACGCGCATGACCCCGATGCCGAGCGAGCCCTCCTCCGGCTTGACGTAAGCCAAACCGTACTTCGCGAGCAGCCGCTTCAGCGACTTCCGGGTCAACCGGCGGGTCGTCGGAATGTGGGCGGACAGGAAGGGCGATCCGATCAGCACCTTCGTCTTCGCCCACTTGCTGGATACCCTTTTCAACGTGCTCAACGCGTCGTCAACTCCTTCGTATCCGCGTATCGGCGGGAATGCCGAACGCCTTTCCCACACTGTATGGATTTTCTCGCGGAGAGGAAGGGCGCGCGTCTAAGCTGGGAGTACAAACCGCTCATATACATGAATATCACTTTGACCGAAGCGGAGGAATCGCGTTGGCACATGATCGGCTCCGCCGCAAAATCGAGCGGATGATCGACGTCTTCCCCTGGTACGGCGCATGGCTCGCGGAATCCGGCGTCGATCCCGCGGGCGACGTCGCCTTGGAACGGCTCCCGCTCCTGACCGCGGAGACGCTGGAGAGGCGCTATTACGGCGGGGAACCGCCGTCTTTCGCGACGCAAAGCGGCGTCGGCTCTTACCGGACGTCCGGCACGAGCACCGGCCGCCGCAAAACGATCTATTACTCCGAGGAAGACGAGATCCGCTACGTTCGGATCAAAGCCGAGTTGTTCGGAAAGCTGCTCGGCCCGACCGGCGCGCGGACCGCGCTGTCCGACATGGGCACCGGCCACGCGGCCGCCACCGCCCTGGACGTCTTCGCCGGTGCGGGCATCGCCGCGGAATCGATCTCGTTCGAGAAACCCGTCGGGGAACATTTGGCGAAGCTCGCCTCGCTCCGCCCCGACGTCTTGTATACGATGCCGTCGATCGTCGACCGATTGCTCGCCGCCTCGCCCGGCGATCCGGCGGCCTACGGCGTCCGCCATGTCTTGCTCGTCGGCGAGATCGCCTCCCCGGCTTGGCGCGCGGGCGTCGCGGCCCGGCTCGGGCTCGCGCCGGAACACGTCACGGACACGCTCGGCTCGATCGAGATCGGCACGATCGCATATTATTCGCACGAGCACGGCCGCTATTTCTTCGTCGAGGGGATCGAAGCCGAAGGCGTTCCGGCTTCGGCGTTATCGGCGGGCGAATCAAGCCGGATGCCCGAAGAAGATGACCCGCCTCATCGTCAAGACCAAGTGCTCGTGCTGACCTCCTACGCGCGCGATCTATTCCCCGCGCTCCGTTACGTCACCTACGATCTCGTTCGGGATCTACGTCCCGTACTCGTCGATGGGCATTGGGCGATGAGCTTCGAAGCGATCGTCGGGCGCATCGGCCCCGAGCTGAAGCACGGGGAGAAAATCAGCCTCTACGACATCGAAGAAGTCGTCTATCGCCATCTGCCGGAAGCGAACGTACGCGTACGCGTCGGCGGCAATAAGCTGACTATTCAGGTCGACGACGCGGAACGCGATCCGCAAGTTTACGCCGCGATCGAAGCCGATCTCGCAGATCGCATACCGGACATCGGCATCATGATCCGGGGCGGACTGCTGGACGCTCTCCGCGTCGTCCCCGCGGACATCTCGTTCGAAGGTACGGCGCTGAAGCACAAGAAGATTCATTACGACCGGGAGGCAACGGAACGATGAGCGACGGCAACGACGGAAGCGGAACGAACGAGGGACCTGCAGAGTCGACCATAGAGGTAACCATAGAAAAAACCGCTGAGGGAATTCATGAGGCCACAAATAAGGGAGCAAAAGAGGTTACGTACGAGGCAACAACCGCGGAGACGACAGGTAGCGGGAATGCCGGGAGCCGGTTAACCGACGCCGACCTCATGGTCGGCATCGGCGGGACGATCGGCCGTACGCCCGTCGTTCCCCTTGCCCGTCTATTCGAAGACGAACCGTTCGAAGTGCATGCGAAGCTGGAGATGTTTAACCCCGGCGGCAGCTCCAAAGACCGCCCCGCCCTCTTCATCCTTCGGGAAGCGATCCGTTCGGGAGAGATCGGACGCGGATCGACCGTTATCGAATCGAGCTCCGGCAACATGGCCGTCAGCTTGGCGCTGTTATGCCGCTACATGGGCATTCGGTTCGTCTGCGTCGTCGATCCCCGCACGACGGACACCCACCTGAGGCTCATCCGCAGTCTCGGCGGAGAGATCGACCTCGTCGACGAACCGGATCCTGCGAGCGGCGACTTCTTGCCCGCGCGCATCCGGCGCGTCCGGGAACTGCGCGAGACGACGCCGGACAGCTATTGGACGAACCAATACGGCAATCCGAACAATTACTTGTCGCACTACGAGACGACGATGCCCGAGCTGCTGGCCGCATTACCCCGCATAGATTATCTGTTCTGCGGCGTCAGCTCGTGCGGAACGATCCGGGGGTGCGCGGAGTGGCTGAAGGACAGCGGACTGGCGACGAAGATCATCGCGGTGGACGCGGTCGGCAGCGTTATCTTCGGAGGGGATCGGGGTAAGCGGCAGTTTCCGGGGCTGGGCGCGGCCATGACGCCGGCGCTGAGCCGTGGCGAGCTCGTCGACCGGATCGTCTACGTGTCGGAACGGGACTGCGTCGAAGGCTGCCTGGCACTCTCCGCCAAGGAATCGATTCTGGCCGGCGCTTCTTCGGGCGGCGTCGTCGCGGCGATCCGGGCGATGAAGAACGACATTCCTAAGGGTTCCGTGTGCGCGGCGATTCTGCCCGACCGCGGCGAGCGGTATCTCGATACCGTATATCACGAAGAATGGGTGCGACGACATGTACTATCTTAACGACGGCCATATCAGGGCGATCGGCTCCGATTGGCATACGCTTCGCGGCTTGGTCGAGCAGACGCTCCGGCTGACGGGCACGCCCGAAGTCGTACAACCGCTCAAGCCCTATTTGAGATACGGCGATCCGGGCAACCGGATCATCGCCATGCCCGCCTACGTCGGCGGCGACACGGCCGTGAGCGGCATGAAATGGATCGCGAGCTTCCCGGGCAACCTAGCGATAGACAAGCCGAGAGCGCACGGCGCGATCATCCTGAACGAACCGAACACCGGCGTTCCCGTCGCCGTCATCAACGGCGCGCTCGTCAGCCAGCTTCGCACGGCAGCGGTAAGCGCGGCGATGCTTCGCGCCTATATGGATCTCGGACGCCGCGATCGGTATCGCGTCGGTCTCGTCGGCTGGGGGCCGATCGGCCGCAGGCAGTTCGAGATGCTGACGGCGCTGCACGGCGACCGCATCGACGAGATCCGCCTGCACGACAGGCGCGGCATCGATCCTTCGACGATCGATCCGGCATGGCGCGACCGGACGATCGTCGCGGACGATTGGCGCGAAGCTTATCAAGCTGCCGATATCGTCGTCACTTGCACCGCCGCGACCGATCGTTACATCGATGAAGCGCCGTCCCCCGGCGCGTTGCTGCTGAACGTGTCGCTTCGCGACTATAAGGCGGATAGCGTAAAGAACGTACGGACCGTCGTCGTGGACGACTGGCGGGAAGTCTGCCGGGAAAATACCGACGTCGAGCTGTTGCACCGGGAAACCGGCCTGAGCGAAGGGGATGTCCTTACGTTGCGCGAGGTCGTATGGGACGAAGCGCTGAAAGGCCGCGCCGAAGCCGATCCGGTCTTCTTCAACCCGATGGGAATGGCAGCGTTCGACATGGCCGTGGCGGCGCATTATTGGCGGGAAGGACAACGCCTCGGCATCGGGGCTTGGCTGGAAGACTAGAAGAAGACAAATTCAAAACCGAGTTAAGCTCAGTCGTTGTCCGCGTCCGTATGAACGGCGATCAGAACGATGCTCGTGCCGTCGCTGACGTTCCGCACCCGATGAGGCGTGCACGCGTTCCAACTGAACGAATCGCCTACCTCGAGCGTCTCCGAATCTTCTCCTTGCTCGGCGACGACTTTTCCCTGGAGAACAAGATGGGATTCCTCGCCTTGGTGCGCGCGCGGCTCCTCGCCCGTCGACGCCCCCGGCGGGAATTCCACGATCATCATCCGGATGCCTTTCGTCGCGCTCAGATGCTCGACCTTCAGCTGATCGCCGCCGCTCGTCGTTCGTTTGCGGTCGGCTTTGCGGACGACGGACATCCGTTCGTCGTCGCTCATGAGCAAGTAAGCAAGAGGAACGTTCAGCGCCTTGGCGATCTGGTCGAGCGTCGCGATCGACGGAGACGTCTTGTTCGTCTCCACTTGGCTCATGAAACCTTGGGACAAGCCCGTTCTCTCGCACACTTGGGCGATCGTAATGTTTTTGCGTTTGCGAATCGCGCGGACGGCAGACCCGATATCCATATATGCACGCTCCATTGCGTCAAATATATTAGTAATACATAAACTATTTTTATATTAGCAATAAAGTGCTTGACAGTCTATCTGTTTCGGCAGTACATTAGCGATATGTAACTTACATTTATATAGCTAATATATTTTCCGCTATGAAGGAGGACTCACCCATGACGCCCACCTACGCTTACGACATCCGTCTCCCCGACAAGATGGAGCCCGGCAAGCTTTATCCGACGATCTTCACGCTGCACGGCAAAGGTTCGAACGAACGCAACATGGCGAATTTGACCGAGCCTCTCGAGAACGACTTCATCCTCGTTCACGTCCGGGGCGATCTGATTCTCGGTTCGGGTTATCAATACTATGAACTGAAGGGCCTCGGCAATCCCGTTCGCGAGAGCTTCGACAGAGCCGCGAATCTATTAACGGCATTCATCGAGGACGCGATCGCCCGGCATCCGATCGACCCGGCGCGCGTCTACTTGCTCGGCTTCAGCCAAGGCGCGATCTTATCGATGACCCTCGCCTTGACGCTTGGCTCCCGGCTGAAGGGCATCGTCGCCTTGAACGGCTACGTGCCCGACTTCGTCAAGACGGAGTACGTGCTGCGGGATACGTCGGACGTGTCGGTCTTCATTTCGCATGGCGAACGCGACTCGATCTTCCCCGTTCGGATCGGGCACGACAACGCGGCGTATTTCGGAACGAGGACCGACAAGTTGACCTATAAGCTCTACCCGACCGACCACGGCGTCTCCGAACAGAACCAAAGCGACTTCGTCGACTGGCTTCGCCGAGACTCGCACGCGGAATAACTTTAACGGGATTAAACGCGTACCCCGTTAATAATTCAACTCATTATTAAAGGAGATGTTCATGATGATCCCCTCTTACTTTTTCGCGCACGGCGCGCCCTCCTTGGTGCTGGAGCAACACGAATACACCGATTTCCTGAAAAAGTTCGCCGCCGATCATCCGAAACCGAAAGCGATCGCGCTGTTCTCCGCCCACTGGGAAAACCGGGAGCAGCAAGTCAGCGACGTCGGGACTTACTCGACCATTTACGATTTTTCCGGTTTTCAGGACGAGCTTTACGCCATAACGTATCCCGCCCATGGGCACGCGGCCGTCAGCGAAGAAATCCGCCGCCTGTTCGAGGAAACCGGCATCGCCAGCGTCGCGGATACGCGGCGCGGTCTCGACCACGGCGCTTGGGCGGTGCTGAAGCTGCTGTACCCGGACGCGGACATTCCGGTCGTCGCGCTGTCGGTCGACCGATTCTTGACGAACGAGCAGCAATACAAGATCGGCCAAGCCTTGTCCGCGCTCCGCGAACGGGATATCATGGTCATTGGAAGCGGCGGCACGGTCCACAATTTGCGCAGGCTGAACTGGCGGGCGCAAGAAGCGGAGCCGTGGGCCGTCGCGTTCGACGATTGGCTGCACGACAAAATCGAAGCCTGGGACACGGACGAGCTGTTCCGTTACGAGGAGCTCGCGCCGTTCGCGCGGGACGCGGTGCCGACGAACGAGCACTTCATTCCTCTGCTGCTGGCGATGGGCGCCGGCGACGGATCGCGGCAAGCGACGCTGCTTCACCGCAGCTATCAGCTCGGCACGCTGAGCCTCAGCTGTTGGGAGTTTCAATAATCATGGATCTTGGATTGACGGGCAAATCGGTATTCGTCGCGGCCTCGAGCAAAGGGCTGGGCAAAGCTTCGGCGCTGGCGTTCGCCAAGGAAGGCGCCTTGCTGACGATCGCGAGCCGCGATCTCGGCCAGCTCGAGCAGGCGCGGGACGACATTCGGGCGGCGACGGGACATGAAGCGGGTATGGTTCGACTTGACGTACGTAGCGGCGAAGACATTCGCAAAGCGATCGCGGGCGCCGTTGCCGCGCGCGGAGGGTTGGACGTGCTCGTCACGAACGCCGGCGGTCCGCCGCCGGGCGGATTCGCGGACATGGCGGACGACGATTGGCAGCTCGGCTTCGAGCTGAATCTCCTTAGCGTTATCCGCTTGATTCGAGAGGCTTTACCTGCTTTGCGCTCGGCGGGCGACGGCAAGAGCGGCGGCCGCATCGTAAACTTGGCGTCTACGTCCGTGAAGCAGCCGATCGACGGACTCATTCTGTCGAACGTGTTCCGCGCGGGCGTTCAGGCGCTCACGAAGACGCTGGCCGCGGAGCTTGCGCCGGCGGGCATTCTGATCAACACGGTCGCGCCAGGCCGCATCGCCACCGACCGGATCTTCGAGCTGGACGGCAAACGCGCTGCGGACAAGGGCGTCACGCTCGAGCAGATTCAGGCGCAAGCGACGTCGCAAATCCCGCTCGGCCGGATGGGCGATCCGGAGGAATTCGGGCGCTACGCCGCGTTTTACGGCTCGTTCGCCAACACGTACGTGACCGGCCAAACGCTTATCGTGGACGGCGGCATGGTGCGAAGCCTATAATGGGGGCTAGGCGAGAAGACCAGGCGAAAGGAATGTTGGATCGATCGTGAGCGAAACCAAAGAAAACCTGCGGACGACTTATAATCGCTACGCGGAGCAGCGGAACGAAGCGAAGATGGAGCCTTGGAAGTTCAAAGAGCGCCAGCTCTTCCTTCAAGCGATTCTCGAGGAGGACAAGAACGTTATTCTCGAGCTGGGAGCCGGTACCGGACGGGACGGCCACTACTTCAAGGAAAACCGGTTCGACGTCGTATGCGTCGACTTATCGGACGAGCATGTCCGGCTATGCCGGGAGAAAGGGTTGGACGCGCGGGTCATGGACTTCTACGAGCTCGCGTTCGAGCCGGAGATCTTCGACGCCGTCTACGCGATGAACTCGTTGCTTCACGTTCCGAAAGCGGATCTCGGTACCGTGCTCGAACAAGTGCATCGCGTGCTGAAGCCCGGCGGGCTATTCTTCTTCGGCGTCTACGGCGGCAAGAACAGCGACGCCGTCTGGGAAGGCGACCGCTTCGAACCGAAGCGCCATTTCACGATGTATGAGGACGACGACCTGCTGGCGATCGTCCGCGAGCGGTTCGGCGTCGAGGAGTTCCATGTCGAGCCTCTCGGCGAAGGCGTCCCTCATTTTCAATCGTTGCTGCTTCGAAAATAAACACGGAATAACGGGGAAGGAGCCACGGCGCCCTTCCCCGTTTTTTTGTCGAGTGCCGCGTTCCGGCGGCGATGGCATTCCCGCTTGCTTAATACTGGCTCAAATACGTGCCGATTGGCCGCGACGCGGTTGGGTGGTGCGGGTGCTTCTGCCGGACTGAGGGCCGAATGATCCGATGCGTGAATATGGTGTTATACGACGGAACCTTGAAATATTTTCACAATCACTTTATTTCACTTTCATGAATTACACCAAACATCCCTGTCATTCCATCGTGCTTATTAAAACCATAGTTATTATAAAATGGTTCTTTTCCTTGTGCTGCAAACAAACCAATAAATGATTTCTCAGGTGCATTTCCTGTTAAGAATTCTGTTATTGTCTTCATAATCAAAGTTCCGATTCCTTTGTTTTGATGCTCTGGATTAACTGCTATGTCTTGAATGTAAAAATAGATCTTTCCGTCTCCAACTACTCTTCCCATTCCAACAATTTCATCTTTAAATTGAATAACAACGCCGAATAACGATTTGTTTAAGGATTCTTCAGCAACATCAAAATTCATATAGTCTTTCCAACCAACAGCACTACAAAGATTGATGTATTCCTCAATTGTAGGCACTCTCTTGTGTGTAATATATTCGATACTCATGAGTTGTTTTCTCCTTTATCAAAATCGAATGAAATTCATGATGTTATACTATTGCTACATTGTCATCACTCACAAAAGTATTAATCTTCGTTCTGTCGTATAACGTTCATGTGTTCACGGCGTCCAACTCCCTTAAGCCCGAAGGGCGGCCGCGACGCGGTTAGGTGGTGCGGATGTGTCCGGCTGAATATGCTCCCCTGCTGCTGCCGATTGCATCCTAGAAACCTCATCTAACTTCTGCCGGACCGAGGGCCGAATGGCCCGATGCGTGAACATGGTGTTATGTGAAGTATCGTGCATCATTGAAATGCTATCAAATTACTTTCCTTAAATAATATCTCTTGAATCCTTCAGGAAATCCTTCTAATATTCCAAATATTTCATATCCATGTTTCTTATAAAATTCGGGAGCTTGAAAATTCCAAGTATCTAAATGAATTAGCCTACATCCCTTAGATCTCGAAATTGATTCTATTTCTTCTAATAGTCTTGAACCATAACCTTGACCTCTCAGCTGATCACTAACCCATAAAACATGAATATATAATGCAAATCTATAAAATCTCCCAAGAACTCCTCCAAAAATTTGGTCTTCCTGATCCTTTAATATCAAATTTATTGGTTCAGAATATGATTCTTGAGCAGTTGGGGCTATTGATTGATTAAAAGAATCAATCTGATTAATAATGAATTGAACTTCTGATTCTTGATATTCTTCTGTAAGAAATAACTGTCTTTCGATTTCCATCTCTTTCGCCCCTAATGTTTTTATTGGTTTCACGATATTTCATATAACGTTAATGTGTTCACGACGTCCCACCACCTTAAGCCCGAAGGGCGGCCGCGATGCGGTTAGGTGGTGCGGATGTGTCCGGCTGATTCCGCTTCCCTGCTGCTGCCAATTACTTCCCCGAGTCCACATCTAACTCCTGCCGGACCGAGGCGGCTCGTCCGCCGAAGCGTGAACATGGTGTTATACGCAGTGATCTCTTCATCGAGAAGCCAACAATTCCTTAAATTCATCATCAGTTACTTCTCTATCATCATATTCATGATCATCTACAACCTTGAACCAACTACCATCATGTTCCAATTTATGAAGATACCCTACCAAAACACAGTTGGGAATAATTACCTTCTTAACAAAAGGCCATTCCTCAGCTTCTTTCTTGACGTATATCACACCAGGTATAGAATGAATGAACCAAGGTTGATTACCAATACCGAATTGAAGAGATATTATTTCTTTCAGTAGAGTGATGGCCTTAAGTGCTAATTCTTTATCTAATCGATCTGTCTCCGGATTAAAATGAATCGAAAAGTTCCTTAAGTCCTTTAATTCAAAAAAAAGTGTTACTACTTCCGCTAGAAGGACATTCCAAGATTCAAGAGTTGCTATAACTTTGTCCCAATTATCAAAGGACTTTTTAGAATAAACATCTTTATATTGCGGTGTTGCTTTAAAGTCTTCTCTCAACGAAAGTATTAATTGATTTAATATTCTTTCACCCAATGAGCATGCTGCAGTTAATGCAGGATAGAATGAACCAATGACATACGAATCTCTAATATTTTTAAAGAAATTATTATGATATGCAATTATCGAAAATGGCATCGGTCCAAACTCTTTGAAGTAAGCTAACTTCGCTTCAAAGTTTATACCACCATACTCATGAAAAAGCCCTTGTGTAATTGTTTTCTTATTCTCTTTCCATAAACTTGCTGTGTCTTCTTCCCAGTTTTCTTCAATTTGTGTATTTAATATAGTGGCACGCGTATCAAACGACATATGCAAGACTCTATATCTCTTCATGTTTCTACTCCTTTTAAAATTGTTAGGTCATTGCGTATAACGTAATATTTGCGCATAAGTAAGCCCGTCCGTGAGGCAATCGTCGCCCCCGGCCGAGCCTCTAACTTATTTCCCGTTCTTGTTCGCGGCGATCTGCTCCGCGAGCTCGTTCAGCTCGGTCCAGCGCTCGAGCAGCGTCTCCAGCTTCTCCTCGAGCCGTTGCTGCTCCGCCATCAGCTCCTGCAGCCGCGCCGAATCGCTGACGGCCGCTTCCATTCGCCCGGCGACCGCCTTCAGGGCGTCCTCCGTCTCGGCGATCCAGCCGTCGATCTGCTCGTAGTCCTTCTGATCCTTGTAGGACATCTTCAGCGGGCGGTCTCTCTCCGATCTCGCCGGAGCCGCCGCTGCCGCGGAAGCCGACCCGGCGCCGGGCGAACCGGACGTCCCTTTGCCGGCTTTCCCCGCCGCGCTTTCCGCCGCCTTCTGCGTATCACGCTTCTCCGCGAACTCGCGATACTCCGAGTAATTGCCGACGTGATGCGTCACGACGCCGTCGCCTTCGAACGCCAATATACGCTCCGACGTCCGATCGAGGAAATAACGATCGTGAGACACCGTAATGACGACGCCGGGAAAATCGTCCAAGTAATCCTCGAGCACCGTCAACGTCGCGATGTCGAGGTCGTTCGTCGGCTCGTCGAGAAGCAGCACGTTCGGCGCGTTCATGAGCACGCGCAGCAGCTGCAGCCTGCGCTTCTCCCCTCCGGACAGCTTAGAGATGACGCCCCACTGCGCGGCCGGCTCGAACAGGAACCGCTCGAGCATCTGCCCGGCGGACACGACGAAGCCGTCCGACGTTTTGACCTGGTCCGCCCCTTCGCGGATATATTCCATTACGCGCAGCGACTCGTCCATCTCCTCGTGCTCCTGGCTGAACCAGCCCAGCTTCACGGTCGGCCCGAGCTCGACGCGCCCCGCGTCCGGCGCCAGCTTGCCCGCGATCATCTTCAGCAGCGTCGACTTCCCGCTGCCGTTGCGTCCGACGATGCCGACCCGGTCCTCGGGCACGGCGATGAAGCTCAAGTCGCGGATCAGCGTCCGGCCGTCCACGCCCTTCGTCAGATGCTCGATCTCGAGAATCTTCTTGCCAAGCCGCGACGACGCGACGGATACGTCCAGCTTGCCGGCCGACGCCTTCGGCCCTTGGTCCTTCAGCGCCTCGAACCGGTCGATGCGCGCCTTTTGTTTCGTCGAACGGGCTTGCGCGCCCCGGCGAATCCACGCCAGCTCGTTGCGAAGCAGGTTCTGCCGCTTTGCTTCGGTAGCCGCTTCCCTTTCCTCCCGCTCCAGCTTCAGCTCCAAGAAACGGCTATAGTTCGCTTCGTAGAAGTAGGCTTTGCCGCGGTCGAGCTCGATGACGCGATTGCTGACCCGGTCGAGGAAGTAACGGTCGTGCGTAATCATGAGCAGCGCGCCCTTGCGCTTCTGCAGCATGCCTTCGAGCCAAGCGACCGAATCGTTGTCGATATGGTTCGTCGGCTCGTCCAGAATAAGGACGTCAGAAGGCTGCAGGAGCGCGGCCGCCATCGCGACCCTCTTGCGCCGCCCCCCCGAGAACGTCTCGACTTTCCCGTCGTAATCGGCGATCCCGAGCTTGCCCAGCGCCGTCTTCGCCTCGCTTTCGAGCGTCCACGCGTCCAGCTCGTCCATCTTCGCGTTAACCGCGATGAGCCGCTCTTGCAGCTTCTCGTCTTCCGGCCGGATCGCCAACTCCGCGAGCACGTCCGCGTGTTCCCGCACCACGCGCAGCTGAGGCGAGTTCCCGCCGAGCACGTGCTCGAGCGCCGTCTCGCCCGGGGCGAAGACCGGATCCTGCGCCAGCATGCGGAGGACGACGGAACGTCCGATCGACACTTGGCCGACATCGGGGGACTCGATGCCGGCGATCACCTTGAGCAGCGTGGATTTCCCGGTCCCGTTCACGCCGATGATGCCGATCTTCTCTCCCGTCTCCACGCCGAACGTCACGTTCTCGAACAGCATTTTGTCGCTATAGCTTTTGGATATATTTTCAACGGATAATAGATGCATGGAAAACTACCTTCTTTCGGTCAAGAGATCGATCCTTCGTATCATATCATAAATTTTTCGCGGAATCCGGGAACCGGACGGGGAGACTCGGAGTCTGTTTGTTATCGGGATGGGGAGAGGAAGGCGCGGATGAGCGACGAGCACTTGAAATTCGTAACCGCCATCGAGGAATTCGACATCAGAAGCATCATGGAGCGATACGGGGAAGACGTATGGAATTATGCGTTTTTCCTGACCCGCAGGCGCGATTGGGCCGACGACATCTCCCAGGACGTCTTCGTGAAGGCGTACCGGGGCATCGACTCTTTCCGTGGCCAAAGCTCGCTCAAGACGTGGCTGCTCCGCATTACGCGCAACACCGCCTTCTCGTACCGGAAGCTCGCCTTTTTCCGCAGGACGGTGGGACTGGAATTCGGCAGATCGAAGGACGCCCGGCCGTCGGCCGAAAACGAGTACATCGCGAAGAGTTACGCCGACGATATCTGGAGCTGCGTCATGAGGCTGCCCGACAAATACCGGGAAACGCTCGTTCTGAGCGCCCACTACGGGATGCAAGCGGAGGAGATCGCGCGTCACCTGGGCGTCGCGATCGGCACGGTCAAGTCCCGCCTTCACCGGGCAAGAGCCCGATTGGCGGATATGATGGGGAGGAAGTCGCAAGATGACGACGAATGATCGCGATCTGGATAAACGGTTGAAAAGTCGCCCGTTCCGAGTGGCCCGGTTCACGGATGCGCATAGGAACGCGGTCGAGAGGCGGATCTGGGGGGGCGTATCTTCGGAGGAGCCTGTTATAGCGTCAAGGCGAGGCCGCCGGTTTCGTCCGGCCCGCTGGCTGATCGCGGCGGTATGCATGGCGGTCGTCGTCGGCGCGCTCGCGTTGTACCGGATGAACGACGAGTCTCGCGCGGCTACGCCTGCCTCCTCCGTCGGAATGCGGCTTTTCGGCAATGCCTTTACCGATTACACGCTCACGATACCCGGCAATTGGACGGCATTCTCGGACGGCTCCCCCTCTACTTTCTACCAAGGCAATCAAGTCATCGGCGGCGTAGACTTGCTCGGAATTAGCAGTCAATTCTCGCCGTTAACCGATTCTTCCCGCCCCATCCCTACCGAGATCTGGGACTTAGGAAACGGCGTGAAGGCGGAAGTCAAGCTTCCCGATACGGAGAAAGAAGACGGCACCATAAGCACGCCGGATATTCGATACCTTATCGTGATCCCGGATCAGCTCTCGTACACGATTCATTTCTCGGCGGATAGCGTCGATGCCGCGACCGCTTCCCGGGTGGCTCGCAGCTTCCGGCTCGTGCCCGAGCCCGCGGAGTCTCCTTCGCCGTCACCGTCGCCGAGCCCGTCTCCCGATCCATCCCCGCGCAAGCTGGAATCCCAGCAAGTCTGGGACGAGATCGAGAATAGCGGAGTGCTCATGCAGTACACCGCGAGCGAGCAACTCGATAAGCTGACATACGAACAAGTCATGGAGGGGCTCGAGAGCGACTCCGCGAGAGTCCGCTGGTATGCCGCCTATCGGATCAACGAGTTCGACGACGCCGACCGTCATGATGCCGTCGCGGCCGCGCTGAACGCAGTCGCGGGCGACAAGGAAGAATACGTGGCGAATGTCGCGAGATTCTCGCTCTCCTTGTTGGAAGGCGACTTCGCGGAGTCCGATCGGTTCATTCCGGCTCCGGACGGCCAAACCTTTGCCTTCAAGAAGTACGGAGAGTCCAAATGGGGCGACGGCAAGTTATGGATCGCGAAGAAAGGCCACGAGCCAAAGATCGCGTATTCCCCCGATGTCGCCGGCATCATCGGCTTCGGATGGTCGCCCGACGGCAAATGGCTTCATGCCGACTATGCCCTACAGCAAGGGAAATGGATCGTGCTCGTGGACGTCGGGACCGGCAAAGCGCTCGACCATCTCGATCTCGTCAACCGGATCGTCGACGACCCGGCCAACGGGTATCATGTCGACAAAGCCAAGGCGGCGCGTTTCGATCCTTACGAATCTCTCGATCAATGGAGCCCCGACAGCAAGAAGTTCCTATTCAAATACTCTTTCGCCGACGAGAACTTCATCCCGTTCGAAGGATACGGCATCTACGATATCGCGGCGGACAAAATCGAGAAGGTATATACCTTCCCCGCCAACGAATCGGCGACTCGCCCAGAAAGTTTGTCGTGGAACTGACCTTCCCCACCATCCACCTTCAACGCCCCTTGAACGCCCGAACCATATAGATCGCCAGCGTGCCTATGATAACGGCGAGGATGACAAGCACCGACCATGGTCCGATGCCGTCTCCTCCCCCTTCGGCGGCATGAACGGGCACCCACGCGACGAAAGCGAATATGGCGACCATCTCGAGATTCACCCATGCGAGAAGGCGTCGGGACAGCGCATACTGGAATGCCGCGTTGTCGGCCGTGATCGCGACGGGGTAGTTGAACTTATGGGGAATTCTCGATAGCTGATTCAGACCGATAAAGAGAATGGCGGAGATGACGGGAACGATCCATAGCGTCCATTTGCTGCCCCAACCGTCGATCTCCCCGCGTCCGTTGAAATGCATCGGAACGCGCGACGGCAGATCTACCCAACTTATGCCGACGTAGACGAACGTGCCGATCAGCAAGAGCCAGCCCGCGAGCCGAAGCGCTCTCTCCGACGGGCTAACGGGAATATCCAGCTTCGGGCGATGCGTAGGCGTAACGCTCATGTTTCATCCTCCGATTCGATGCCCGGCGATCTCGCCGGGTTTATTCGCGCCTCCAAAGTGGCAATGATGAAGTATATCGCGAATTGGAGGCTACTTTCATGATTTTCGAACATATTCTTGTCCCCTACGACGGCTCCGCTCCTGCGGAACACGCGCTGGATAAGGCGATTCGGCTCGTCCGGATCGGCGCCGCATCCAAGCTGTCCGTCGCCCACGTCGTCAATCTCCAGCCCGTCGTCATCTCGGATATAACGTTCGTGCAGCCCGACGTCTATAAGGAACAGGTCAAAGAACACGGCGATGCCGTCATCGACAAAGTCAAAGAAAAGACGGGCGACCTCCACGACGTGCAAGTCGTCATTCTCGCCGGCTCCCCCGCGGAAGCGATCGTCGATTACGCGAACGGCAACGGTTGCGACCTGATCGCGATGGGCAGCCGCGGCTTAAGCTCGCTGCGGGAATTCATGGTCGGCAGCGTCAGCCACAACGTCATCCTCCACGCCTCCGTGCCCGTCATGATCATGAAGTAGGACGACATTCGCGAGCAGCACTTCTTCCTCCGGCCTGCAAACGTAGGCCCTTACGATGTTTTTCATCGCACCGCGCTCGTTTTTCGCATATGAGGGCGCTGTTGTGATGTTTTTCATCGCAAGAGGGAGCACCACTCCGGTCGACCGCGGTCGCACCGGTTCATTCGAAGGATCGCGTCGTCTCGCGGTCCTTTTTTTGTTATGCTTAATCTATCATTCCATGATCGGATAGGTGATCTTATGTCCCCGACTCCTCCGGCCGGCATCCAGGTGCTCGCCGATCGCGCGCTTAACCGCGCCTTGCTCGAGCGGCAACTGTTGCTCCGGCGCAGTCCGATGTCCGCTCTCGAAGCGATGGAGCATCTCGTCGGCATGCAGGCGCAAGCGCCCAACCCTCCCTATTACGGCTTGCATAGCCGATTGGAGCATTTCTCTCATGCCGAGCTTTCGGAGCTGATCCGGTCCCGCCAAGCGACGAGAATCGCGCTTATGCGTTCGACGATTCATCTCGTCTCGGCCCGGGACTGCTTGGCGCTGCGTCCGCTCATCCAGCCCGTGCTCGAGCGCCAGTTCAAAGGGAACTACGGCCAAGAAGTGGCCGGTCTCGACCTCTCCGAGCTGGCGTCGGCGGGACGCGCGCTCGTGGACGAGCGTCCCCGCACGTTCGCCGAGCTTGAGTCGGCGCTTGCGGAGTTGAAGCCGTGGACAGGAAGGGACAAGCATGCGCTCTCTTACGCCGTGCGTACTTTCGTGCCGCTCGTGCAGATTCCGCCTCGCGGACTTTGGGGCGAAAGCGGACAGGCGACCCACGCGAGCGCGGAAGCTTGGTTCGGCGCTCCGCTTGATCGGAGCCGCGACGAGGAATGGCTCGTCGAACGCTACTTGGCCGCCTATGGCCCCGCTTCCGTCAAGGACATGCAAGCTTGGTCCGGGCAGACGAAGCTGTACGAAGCGTTTCGCCGAATGCTTCCTCGTCTAAGAATCTATCGGAGCGAGGACGGACGGGAACTCTTCGATCTGGCCGATGCCACGTTGCCGGACGAGAACGCACCTGCGCCCGTACGCTATATCGCCGAATTCGACAACCTGCTGCTCTCTCACGCCCAGCGCTCCAGAATCATTTCCGAGACCCATCGCAAAAGGATTTTCACGGTTAACGGCATTATCCGTTCATCGGTTCTGCTGGACGGCTTCGTGGCCGGCATATGGAAAATCGAGCGGGCAAAAGGCGCCGCGACGTTGTCCGTCGAGCTGTTTCGGCAGGCGACCGGGCAAGAACAAGACGAGCTGCTCGCGGAAGGCAACCGGCTGCTCGATTTCGCCGCTTCCGATTGCGGCGAGCGCGACATTCGCATTGTTGCACGGCCTTAAATATTGATTGAGTTAAAGATCGCGAGCATACTCCTCGGGAGATTTGCCCAACACCGCTTTGAAATCCCGGATCAGATGGGCCTGGTCGTAATACCCCATCTCGACGGACAGTCCGGCCCAATCGATGTCCGTTTCCTTCTCGATCCGTTCGGCGAGCTGCTCCACCTTCACGATATCCCGTTCCCCGGCCAACGTCGCGATGATCCGGTTCACGAGCTGACGTTGGCGTCCGCCACCGGAAGCCTGTCTAACAGAAACCGATCCATGCGGCCGACTTGCCCGGATAGATCGTCCGCTGCCAACATTTCCTTCTCCAAGGCCAGCACCGCTTCCCCGAAAACGCCCTCGGCCCCGATGCTGCGCTCCGTCAGCGTCGATAGCGGTCGTCCCCAGAACGGATAAAATCCGCCAGGGTTGAATTTCAGCGCGAGTACCCGGCCTTCGCCTTCCAGCGCCTGCGCGGACGTCTTGTCCCAGATGCCGTATTCTCGTTTTCCCTTCCTCGAACACGAGATTCACGTTCGGATGCGAGAGTACCTTCTGCACGTAAGGCTCCCTGCCCCGCAAATCCCACTCCACGGTCCATGCGGCCATTCCTAGTCATATCCTTATTTTAACATGATTGAAGGCAAACGGCTTCGGCGTTCCTTAGGGATACCGAAGCCGTACGTTCGCAAGTTTCGATTAGCGCCGGAACGGCCTGACTTGGTCGCGCAGCTCGTTCGTCAAGCCCGCAAGCTCCGCCGCCGCCGCGGCGACTTGCTGCATCGAAGCGTTCTGCTGCTGCGCCGCGGCCGCGATCGTGCTCGAGTCGGCGGCGTTCCTCGAGGCGAGCTGCAGCAGATCCCGCGCCGCCGTCGTCATCCCTTTCGCGTTCTCCCCGATCCGTCCGACCGCGTCGTTGACGGCTTCGGCCTGCCGCGACACTTTGCCGATGCGCTCTCCGATATCGCCGAACGCGCTTCCCGCTCCCCGGGCAAGCCCCATTCCCGCTTCCGTCGATGCCGTCCCGGCCTCCATCGCGAGCGCCGCCGAAGCGATCGCTTCTTGAATGGCGGCGAGCAAGCCGCTAATCTCTCCCGCCGCGCGGGACGATTGCTCCGCCAGCTTGCGGATTTCCGAAGACACGACCGAGAAGCCCCGGCCCGCTTCCCCGGCTCTCGCCGCTTCGACCGCGGCGTTCAGCGACAGCAGGCTCGTCTGCGAGGCGATCGACGTAATGAACGCCACGATCTCGTCGATGGCCGCGGAGTGATGCTTCAGCTTCATGACGTGGTCGGACGACGCCTGCACGGAGCCGTGAATGACGTCCATCTGCCCGACCACTTCGGCCAACGACTTATTACCGCCCTCGGTCGCTTTGCCCGCGCCCGCGGCGAGCTCCGTCATGCGCTCCGTTCCGGCATGAACCTCTTTCGCCTGTTCCAGCACGCTCTGCGCGACGTCTTGGAAGCTTTGCACGATAAGGGCTTCGCGTTCCGCGCTCGCGGAGACGCTCTGGATGGCGCCCGCGATCTCTACCGCCGCCTTCGTCGTCTCCTCCGCGCTCCCCTGCATCTGCGCCGCTTGAACGGACATCGACCGAGCCGAACGGCTTATTCCTTCGAGCGCTTCGGATAGCCCGTCCAGCGTGCGGTTGAACCGCTCCCCGAGCCGCTCGAGCTCGTTGCCGGAACGAAGGCGCGCTCGCTTCGTGAAGTCCCCTTCCGACATCGCGACGGCTAACCGATCGATTTCGTTCACGCCGTTAAGGATAAACCGATTAAATAGATGAGCCAATAAAGCAACGACGGCGCATGCCGCGATGACGATCAAGCCCAGTTCCTCGAACAGCTTGAACAGCGGTCCGTACAGCTCGCTCTCCGGAATCGAGAGCGCGAGCATCCAGCCCGTATCCGGAACGGTCGCGTAATAGACGCGCATCGTTCGGCCTGATTTCTTGTAAGTCCCCTCCCCCTCGCTCAGCTTGGAAGGGGAACCCTCTCCGGCTTGGAAATCCGATACGACCGCGTCCGTCGCAGCGGAAGAACCTTCCTCATTCGCGTTTTTACCCTCGGATACGACCGCATCCTCCGGCGCTTCCGAAGCGGAGGCATCCCCCTCGGCATCGAGATCGATCTCCAGTCCGAGATCGCCGAGCGCATCTTCCGTATCTTCGCCGGCATCGGCATCCGGGGCGGTTTCTTCTCCCGCATCGGCTTCCGTGACATTTGCGGCTACCGCATCGTCCGATGCCGCCGATTCGACGGCCTCGCTGGCCTCGGATGCCGCGGGAGCTTCGCTCTCCGCCGCTTCTCCGGCGCTGAACGCATCCGAATCGGCCGTCGCGGCCGTCGCGAGCATGCGCACCGCCAAGCGGGCCAGAGAGGCGTTATCGTCCTCGGTCAACTTTTCTTTCATGTTCTTCTCGTAATCCTTGATCGAGACGACCAAGCCGTCCCCGCCGATGAGGAAGGCCGAACCGTTGCGTCCGACCGGCAAAGCCGCGACGTATTGCTGAAGTCCGTCGAGCGCGATCGTCGTCTCCGCGACGCCGAGGGGAGCTCCCGAATCGTCGAAGTACGGCACCGACGCCTTGGTCATCGCCATTCCCGAAACCTCGTCCAAGTAGGGGGCCGAGAACTCGATATTCGGTCCTAACGTGCCGTTCGCCTCCGCGACGGGAGCGAGCGCGCGCGGGGTCAGAGCGGCGGACAACAATCGGCTATGGATGTCGTTCGCGTAGCGGTGCGTCTCCCCGCGCAGCTTGTCCTGCACGCCGTCCCCGATCAAGCCGCGGGAGAACGAATAACTGACGGCGGTCATCGCGATCAGAATCGCGACGATCGCCGTCATGAACACGAGCAAATATTGATGATGAATCGAACGTAGCCAAGCGATTCCGCCGATCTTGCCGAACACCTTCGCGATTACGGCCATGCGGGTTTCCTCCCATAGAGTCAGTCTGCCATAGCCTAACTGTAGATGGAAAATTTTAATCGGAGATCAACCCTGGGTCCGCTTTGTGTTAATTTTGTCGAATTTCGGCCGATTGCGGCGATCGCGAAGAAGGAGATCGGACGGCTTCCGTCGAATTCCAGTACCCTTAACGAATGGAATATTTTCCGAGAATGGACGGTACCACATTGAACTCGACTCCAGCCACCACGAACAAACGCAAACGGATACGACCCGAATACGTCATCGTCGGCGCGTTCCTCGCTCTGGCCATCGGTATCGCGACCCTGCTGTTCATGCCTCGCTACTATACGTTCTCCGCCATGGGCAAGCTCGTCCCCGTCCGGGATCTCGGCATCGAGGGCAGCGTGCGGTTCGTCTACGTTAACGAAGGCGTCGCCCGCAATTGGATCGAACGCTGGAACGCGAAGCAAGCCTACCCGGATGCGGAATTCGAGCGGACCGACGCTTCCGCCTTCGAGGAAATGGAAGAAATGCTGGACTACGGCGAAGAAGCCCGGGACGATACGATACTGAACGCGCTCACCTCGGCCGAGGACGAGACGGAAGGATACGCGGAAGAGGATGCGTTCCAATCCCGCTTGGACGAGCTCGTCGAGCAGGCTTCGGGATATTATGGAGACTCTCTCGGTCTGATGGTTTCCCTCGGACTCGTCGAAGAGACGCGCGGAGAGGACTTCTCGCAGGGCGGACGTTACGTCATCGCCGGAACGGGGACGATCGAATACGACCATACGGTCGGCTCGGTCGGCGGCATCCGCGATAAGCTGCGGACCGCGGAGAAATTCGGGGCGGACTATTTCTTCGTTCCGAAGGACAAGGAAGACTGGGAATACGTCGGATTAAGCAACGAGGAAGAAGCCGAGGAGGTCGCGCGCGAGCTCCAATTGACGCTGCGGGTCGTGCCGGTCGATACGATGGAAGACGCTTTGGATTTTCTAGACACTTTATAACTTATCGCCGAGAGGAATGAATCGCGCCATGAAACTTTATTCCGAACTGACTTCGAATATCCTGAAATTGATGCTAATCGCCTTGATCGTCGTCGCGGCGGTCCGCATGCTGGCGACCCTCGTTTACGTGATCGATATGGACGCCTACTGGGACTACGCTTATAACGCGGACAATTTCGCGCGGATCGTGAGAATCGTCCTCTTCATCATTAACTTGATCGTGTTCTTGGTGTGGATCTACCGGGTGCACGTCGATATGAAGTCGCTGTACCCGAACCATTCGCGCGGTCCCGGAGGCGCGCTCGCTTGCGTCATGGTGCCGGTATTCAACCTCTTCTACGGTATCCCTTCCACTTTCTTGAGGATCGGAAACTCGATGCGGTCGTTGCCGACCTCGAGCGCGCAGGGCCGAATCGTCGGTAACCTCGCCGTTCCGCTGACGCTGATCATCTGGATCTCCAATTCGATTACCCGATACGCGAACAAGCAGGAGGTGCCCGACGAACGGGTCGTTCTGCTCGCGAACGCGCTCGACGTCGTCCTCTTCTCCGCTTTCCTCGTGATCTGCCTGCAAATCGCGCGAGGATTGCGGCATGCCTTGAGCTCGCGAATAGCGACGGCGGAAGCCGCGGCCGCGGCGGTCGGCGAAGAGCCTGACGTAGAGGTCGCCATGACGGCAGAAGAGCAAATCGCCGCAACGGCGGCAGGTTCTGAAAACGCGGAATCGACCTTCTCGCTGGAGAAGAAACCTGCAGAATAAGAATAAGCCTCGAAGGACGGCTCGATAGCCAGTTCTTCGAGGCTTATTACGTTAGTTCGATCCTTATCGGCTAACGTACACCGCAAGAGCCCGCGCCGCGCTACTTCGCCCGGCTATTGCGCATCGCCTTCAGCACCCGGACGCCGTCCCTCGCTCCGCTAGCGTAGGCGTCGTACTCGGGCGACTCCTTGGCGACGAGCGCGACTTTGCCTTCGGCGTTGAAGTGCAGGCCCCAGCCGTATTTCTTGGGCAGCATGGACGCCCGCATGCACGCTTGCGGCTTCCCGAAGAAGGCGGCGCGCAGCTCCTCCCTCCGCGCGGCCAGCTCTTCCGCCGGAAATCCCTTGTGACGGACGTGCGTCTCGAACAGGACATCCTCTTGCGTAAATTCGTACGGCCGGTCGAACAGAAGATCGAACTCGATCTCCGGCTTCGTCCTGCCGCTCTTCTTCCCGGGAGGAACGGTTCCCCTCTCGGCCGGACAATCCGCCGCCGCTTCGATGAACGTATCGTAATAGTTCCATTCCATTTCGGCATGCCTCCGCGCCGTTCTATTTTTACCATTATAACCCTTTTCCCGAAGGTAGCGCATGTTCTCTAACCCGACACTCCCTCATATACTGTACCGATACCCGCTCGCGGAGTGAAGGAGTGATCGACATGCCGGTTGAGACTCGTATGCTGCCGATCTTGATGGAGCCATATAGCCGACTGCCCTTGCTATTCGTTCCCAATCAAGGACAAGCCAAAGCGAACGTCTCCTACATCGCCGAGAAATTATAAACGCATAGGCTTCGAGCTCTTCGAATCCTTCGATGCGAGCCGAGAGCTCTACATCGGTCCAGGAACGAACGCTTAACGCAATAACTACGTCTTGATAATATCCAATAACTCGCTCCAGTTCACGATTCTCGGAATCGTCAGATGCCGATTGTACGAATTGTCCTTGGCATATACGTGAAGCTCCAACCCTTCCAATGTCCCGAGCACGACCGGCTTGTCGTCGAAGTAATAGTCCAATCCGAGTTTGCCGATGATGTTCGCTTTCTCCAGATCGGCCATTCCGCAATAGAAGCGTCCTTCTTCTACGGGGAAGCCCGCTTTCTCAATCACGTTCTTCGTTCTCTCGCAATGCTCGGCCGTTCTCGCGGTCACGTAATAGACCTCATGACCTTGTTTCACAAGCTCTTGCAATACCTCGACGGCTTCGTCGAAGGGAGGCGCGGAATAATAAATCTCGTCGCGATGGGCATTCCACAGCTCCCGTCCTTCTTCCACCGTCAGCCCGAAAGCGTCATGAACGGGAATGGTCGTTAGGGACCGGAAGACATCGATGCCGACATCCCTGCCGAGTTTTGCGTTATAAATCTTAAAAGCATGCTCTCTGAGATTAAGCAGTGTATCGTCGATGTCGAATCCAAACTTCATGAGCGTGCTCCTTCGGTCCGTTAAATTCCGTCAAGAATCCTCCCCTAGCAGTCCGGGGATGGTTAGCCGTCCGTAATCGACGACGTAATCATTGATCCGGTCGATCCTCGCTTGGTCCCCCGCCCCGTAGAGCTTATCGTCCACGCTTAGGTAGCCGGTGCTATTATATTCAAATTCCTTGCCGTTATCCACGATCCGAATAACGAAGTTCTGACCGACCCGGTCTGGAACCTCGATCTTCCGGTAGTCCATTTCCCTCAGGTCGTTGATAATCCGCCAGATCAGATCTTCATCGCTAACGGTTAACCGATTCCCGTCTCCGAATTGCCCGTCGACTTGCTTGTGCGCCGACTCTTGAAGAACCGAGAAGGGACTTGCCTCACCCGCGGCAGATCCGACGGGCTTCGTGTCGTTCCCGCAGGCCGATAGCAGCATGGCAAGCGCGATGATCGCTACCGGTAAAAGCATCCTTATTCTCATCGGTACTTACCCCTTTGAAGCTTAGACGACCCATCGTTTCGCAAGATTGCGGGCGGTAATTCCGCGTTCCTCGTTATACTTCGCCCCAGAATACTTCCGTGACGTAATCGAAGCTCACGGAACCCTCTTGCTCGTTCCGATCGAACAGCTTCCTCAGTTCCTTCATCATGGGCTCGTAATTCGGATGGCCGGGCTCGGGGCTATACGAGGAAGACTGCAAGCGCCCCTTTAATCCGTCGAAATCGAATAACTGGCTGATGGCAAAGCAAGCTTCCCGAAGCGTTCCCGGACGGAAAAACGATTCCAGCATCTCGCGGGTAATGTTACGGTGGTTCACCTTGCCGTAGTCGGTACCCAAGTCATGAAGCAGCTTCTCATAACCTTCCAAGAAGGGGGTTCCCTCCGTCACTCTCGTGTTCCAGATCAGAATCGCTTTGCCGCCCGGCTTCAGCACTCTTCGGAATTCAACCTGCGAGGCTCTCCGGTCGAACCAATGGAAGGCCTGCGCGCAGACGATCGCGTCGAAGGAATGCTCCGGCATCCCCGTCTCTTCTGCCGAACCGGCGACCGCGCGGAAATTCGGATCTCCTCTAGAGGCCGATACGGCCACTTCCCTCATGTCCGCGTTCGGCTCAACCGCCGTAACGGAGGTCCCCCTCTCGAGCAACAGGCGGGAGAATATTCCCGTTCCCGCTCCGACATCCAGCACTTTCGAGGATTCGCCAAGATCTACCTCTTCATAGAGATAATCGATCGCTTCCTTCGGGTAAGTCGGACGGTATTTCGTATATTTATCGACCCGACTGGAAAAACGCTCCTTGCTGTTCATCGTCTAGTCCCCCATTCCAGAAATTCGAGTCGGTTGCCGAACGGATCGTCCACATAGAACCGCCGCACGTCTTCGTCTTCCCTTGCCCGATCGTCGATGACGCCGATATGATGCTTGATGAAGCGTTCCCTCAGGATATCGAGGTTCCGAACTTCGAAGGCTGGGTGCGCCTTCATAGCCGGCGCGAAGTTCTGCTGCACACCGATGTGCACCTGATGGGCTCCGCATTGAAACCAGACTCCGCCCCGCCCCGCCAGAGCTGCCGGCTTCGGTATCTCCGTCCAACCAAGCAAGTCTCCATAGAATTCCCTCGCTTCGGGCTCGCAGCCGGAGTAAGCCGCTAATTGAACATGATCTATTCCCATGAATTCGACCGCAATGCTCATATTCTCTGCTCCTTTTCGCTAGATAGTTTCATCTGATGGAACTAAGTTTCATTTTATTTTTATTTCCATCATAAACCATCTGCATTAACAATTCCAGAGGTAATCTTCACGGCCGACTCGACGTGCATAGAAATGCAGCAACTGCTATAATCAGCATGAATTTCCTTACGAAGAACAACTTAAACTCTGCCATGCGAGGTTATGCAATTGGACTATATTATTCTGGATATCGAATTTAACGGACGCAAGTTCGCCAGCGAGCTACCGATGGAAGTCATTGAGATCGGCGCAGTGCGACTGGACTCCACTCTGAATCACGTGGACGAATTCTCGTCCTTGATCAAGCCGGTTTATTTCTCCAAGCTGAATTCGTTCATTAAAAAGAAAACCGGGATCCCTCAGGAAGAAATCGATATCGCGGACGGTTTTCCGAAAGTCATCGGTGATTTCGAGGACTGGCTGAGCCGCAGCGACGAGTTCCTGCTGTTCACTTGGGGCGGAGAGGACTTGAAGCGCATCGTCTTCGATACGCGCATGCATAAGCTGGATGATTCTTTCTGGACGGGCGCGTACTACTACGACCTGCTGAAAGGATATTTGCGATACAAAAACGTGACCAACGACGTCAGCGTGGAAGCGGCCGTGGCCGAGCTCGGCATTCCCGCCGAAGGTTCCGCGCACCGCGCGCTGGGCGACGCCCGCATGACCGCGGAAGTGTTCCGCAAAGTGGCCGAGCATCTCGATCTCGGGCTGAAGCAGCAGTTCAAAGACCAGTTTTCCAACTCCAAGGAACGCCGCTTCGTCAAGAATGCGGTGCGGATGATGCGCAACCAGAAGAAGTTCCAGACGTGGGAAACGTTCGTCGAGACGTTCCTGGGCGCGAAGGTCGATCTGACCGACGAGAAGAAAAACGCCGAGCTCAAAGCTTACTTCGAATCCGAATTGGAGAAAATCGGAACGTCCTTATAACCTATTCCGCCTTCCCTCCCTCGTTTCCCCGACTTGTTCAGAAGAAGGGCATTCGACAGCCGATTTCGCCCTTCCTCCCACCCTATCGTTTGCTATAATAGAAAACAATCCCACGACATGGAAGCGTGCGCAAGGCCGGATTCCGGTCCAGGAGCGCCCATGTTCGGCTCGAACGCTCGCGCAAGGCCGGATTCCGGTCCAGGAGCGCCCATGTTCGGCTCGTACGCCCGCGCAAGGCCGGATTCCGGTCTTGGAACGCCCATGTTCGGCTCCAACGCTTGCGCAAGGCCGGATTCCGGTCTTGGAGCGCCCATGTTCGGCTCATACGCTCGCGCAAGGCCGGACTCCGGTCTTGGAATGGTAATGGCAAGCAATCCCACGCATCGAAGGAGGCTGCTCCTTGGACATGCTCGCGTCTTTCCCCGTTTACTTGCCGATCGGCCCCTGGAAGCTGCATCCCCATCCCGTATTCGAGTTTTTGGCTTATTTCATCGGGTTTCGTCTGTACGTATGGACCCGTCGCAAGGAACGTCTTCCGGCCGTCCATGCGCTGTGGATCATCGTCGCCGCGGCGTTAGGCGCCGCCGTCGGCTCCAAGGCGCTGTACTGGCTGGAAGATCCCGCCCTTACGCTGAAGCGCGCGGACGACCTCGTGTTCCTGATGGCGGGCAAATCGATCGTCGGCGGCTTGCTCGGCGGACTGATCGCCGTGGAATGGACGAAGAAACGGCTCGGCATTACGCAATCGACGGGCGACGATATGGCATTCCCGCTTATGGCGGCGATGGCGATCGGCAGAATCGGGTGTTTCCTGTCCGGCTTGGGCGACCATACGTACGGAACGGCGACGGCTCTGCCATGGGGCGTCGATTTCGGCGACGGCGTTCCCCGGCATCCGACCCAGCTGTACGAGATCGTCTTCCTCGGGGTATGGGCGCTACTGTTAGCGCGGACCCGCGCGGCGTCGAATCGCCGCGGGACGGCGCCTCTGCCGGACGGGGCGATTTTCCAACTGTTCATGACCGGTTACCTCAGCTTCCGCTTCGCCGTCGATTTCATCAAGCCGACGCCGCACCCCTTCCTCGGCCTCAATAACGTGCAGCTCGCGTGCCTCGCAGGCTTGGCTTATTACCTTTGGCTCGTCGTTCCATGGCTTTTCACGAGAATCCGCGGGGAGGAAAGCGCATATGCCGGAAAAAGTTAGGCCCTATTTATTCCTTGATCTGACGAACAGCATCTGCTCGACGTGTTACCGCAAAGTCGAAGCGAAAATCGTCGCCGAGGACGGCAAGGTATACATGCTGAAGACGTGCATGCGGCACGGCCGGGAGAAGGTATTGCTGTCCTCGGACTTGGCATACTACCAAAGAAGCCGCGCCTTCATCAAGCCGGGCGAAATGCCTCTTCGGTGGAACACGCCGATCCGTTACGGCTGCCCTTACGATTGCGGTCTGTGCCCCGATCACGAGCAGCATAGCTGCCTGTCGATCATCGAAGTGACGGACCGCTGCAATCTGCAATGTCCGATCTGCTACGCCGATTCTTCTCCGCATCGGGAAGCCTACCGATCGCTCGAGCAGATCGAGTTCATGATGGACGCCGTCGTCGCCAACGAGGGAGAGCCGGACGTCATGCAGATCAGCGGGGGCGAACCGACGCTCCACCCCGACTTCTTCGCGATATTGGATGCCGCCAAAGAGAGGCCGATCAAGCACCTCATGGTGAACACGAACGGCATCCGCATCTCCCAAGACCGGGAATTCGTCCAGAGGCTTGCCTCCTACATGCCCGGCTTCGAAATCTATTTGCAATTCGACAGCTTCGAACGCGACACGCTGATGGAGCTGCGCGGGGCGGACTTGCGGGAGGTGCGCAGGCGGGCGATCGAACATCTGAACGAGTTCAATCTGTCCACGACGCTTGTCGTCACGTTAAAAAAAGGGCGCAACGACCGCGAGATCGGCGACATTCTGAAATATGCCGTCCGGCAGCGCGCCGTTCGCGGCGTCACGTTCCAGCCGATCCAGGAAGCCGGCCGCACGGAAGATTTCAGCGCCGGCACCGACCGCCTCACGTTAAGCGAAGTCCGGCAAGGGATTCTGGATCAATCCGACCTGTTCGCCGAAGACGACCTGCTTCCGGTCCCCTGCCACCCCGACTGCTTGGCGATGGGCTACGCGCTGAAGCTCGGAGACGACGTCATTCCGCTGACCGGCCTTATTCCGCCCGAGACGCTGCTCGAAGGAACCCGTAGCACGATCGTGTTCGAACAGGATCCCGAGCTGAAGAAACGGCTGTTCTCTTTATTTTCGACCGCGCACTCTCCCGACTCCTCCGCCTTGTCGCTGAAGCAATTGCTCTGCTGCCTGCCTCTGCTGCAAGTTCCCGAGCCGATCTCCTACGATAACGTCTTCCGGGTCATCATCATGAAATTCATGGACGCGCGCGATCTCGACGTCCGGTCGGTGAAGAAATCGTGCGTGCACATCGTCCATCCCGACGGCCGGATCATCCCGTTCGACACGTACAATCTGTTCTACCGGGACGGCAAAGAGGCGGAGCTTGAACGGCTCCGCTTGGAAATATCCGCAGGACGAGGGGGATTGTAGGATGAACGGCGACCCCCGCTCCGCGAACAAGAACGGCCATGGCAAAGACTTCGCGCTCGGCTTCTTCGGTTGCATCGGCCTGCATGTCGTCGTCGCGTTCGTTTTCCTCCCGGCCGCGATCGTCATCGGCATCACCCAGGTTCTCTACGTGCTGCCGCTCGCCATCGCGTTCCGCCGTCGCACCGGCTTCCTCCAAGGCTTGCTGATCGCCGCGGCCGTCACGTTCCTGCTCAACGCCGCTTGCTTCGGCTTCTTTATATTCGGTTTTTCCTAAGCGCTTGGGACGGCGGAATCGCACGCCTTCTTGAAGGCGTGCGGGTCGTCCAGCGCCAAATAGACGACGTCGACGGCGCGCGGCTGGAACAAGAGGCCTTCCGCGCGCGTCGGCTCCATCAACTTGATGCGCACGTTGGCCGTGCCGAGAACCGGCGTGGCCTTCGTTCCGTGCTCTTTGTCGTACACGCGATACTCCCTGGCGACGGACACTTCGGCAATTCGGGACATAGGGATATCCGATTGGATGCGCATGCCATAACGGATCGTCAACACGTCGCCCGCCAGCTTGACCGGTTGCAGGACGGAAGCGCGATAGTCTCCCCAGATAAGAGCGAGCAGCCACAAATCCCCAACGGTCACGATCCACGCCAGCCACGCCGTCGTCAGATCCGCAACGACCAGGTGCGTGAAGATCCCTTCCAAAGCAATGATCTTCGTGAAAATTCCGCAATATAACGCTTGATGCGTTTCCTTATGGTAGGAAAACGTCATTACGCCGTCCGCGACCGGCCTCTTCCTGCGCCAGGAGAATAATAAATAGTAGAGCAGCGTCGCGTCATGGAGCGCGAACGACGGCATCCGGCCTCGGCCGATGCCCCCGTGCACGGCAACCCGAAGCGCTTCGGCGGTATCGGGTCGTTCGCGCCTGGCCTGCCGGAACGCTCGGACGAGCTTGATGACGAGCCGGGCTTCCGCGTACAGCACCGCAAGCTCCAAGGCGAAGATCGCAAGCTCGATCCACCACGCGACGTCCGTCACGAGATGCCTTCTCTGCGCGGGAAGCACGAACCACGCCGCGACCGCACCGAACAGCGGCAATAGAAGGGCTTTCTTGATAGGCTTGCCCCGGCGGCGCATGAACAAGAGCCAATACAGAAACGGAACGACGAGCATGAAGTCGATCAGAAAAGCGTAAACGAGAATGGACTCGTACCCGCCCTTCGGGAACGAGCGAATCGCGGCGATATCCGCCGCCAAGATAAACAAAAGGACGCCAAGTGACCAGAAAGTCGACCGTTGCAACCTAAGCTTACGAATGACCAATCGCTTCATCCCCTTTAACCGGTATCGTTCACATCCAGTATAAGGGAACCATGGAATGTATCCGATCGAAGGATTGACGAAACGATGGCGAGAAATCGACGGATCGGTGGCAAGCGCGGCATGGCGGAAGATTCGACCGGATAGGTCGTTCTTCCGCCGTTGCGCTACCCTTGAGCCGGAGGACGCCAGCCGTTCTGCAGATCGCGGATCGAATAGCCGAAGTCCATCTGCAAGTGCGGGTAATCTTTGAAGCTTGTCCAATCCCCGCCCCAAGCGAACCCCAGTTTCTTGGCGATCGCCACGACTTCCAGCCAATCGGCGCGGCCGTTGCGGTTGCCGTCGTATTCCATATCCCAGATCACTTTGCCCGCGGGCGTGCGTAACGCGAAGTCGATGGCGAGGCCGTAATTGTGATACGATTCTCCGCCCTTCGCTTTCGTCACGATGGCGCCGCCGTCGCCGCGTCCTTGACGATATAGCGCGTCTTGCTCTTGCGAGCTTCTGAATTCGTCCGTAATCGCGACCTTGATGCCGATCTTGGCCGCTTGCGCGACGAGCTTATCCCTTCCCGCGGCGACGGCGGGGTGAAGCCCCGTCACGGGCGGCACTTCCTTGAACCAGTCTAGCGGAACGCTGCGTTGCAACGGATGGGCGTTCTGCGCGACCGCCGCCGCGATGACGAATCCGGCCAGAGCGGCAAGCGCGGCCCAACCCGGCATGCCGCGGCGCGCGGCCGCCGATCTCGTTCCCGGTCTCGTTCCGGCGACGGCATTGGCTTGATTGTTTTTATTCATTTTCGGCGTATGCCTTGCCTTTCTTCCGCCTTGCGGAGAACTGTTGACCCTAGTAACTCTCTTACTAGAATGCCCAACTTCTCTTAATTATAATAGAGCGTTCGCCGGGACGGTTTCCGTTTTGGAGAAAAATCGGTATTATAGACATAATGTCTGCAACCGGACGACCATCAAACGACAGCTTTCCAGCTCAGAAGGGAAAACGAAGATGATCATCAAACCGAGAACTCGCGGCTTCATCTGCACGACCGCGCATCCGGAAGGCTGCGCCCAACAAGTTCAACAACAAATCGACTACGTCAAATCGAACCCGCCCATCGCGGGGGGCCCGAGCAAAGTGCTCGTCGTCGGCTCTTCGGCCGGATACGGCCTCGCGGCGCGTATCGTCTCCGCGTTCGGCGCGGGAGCGGCTACCGTCGGCATCTACCGCCAAGGCGAACGCTCCGGGGGACGGACCGCTTCCGCGGGCTGGTACAACTCCGCCGCTTTCGAGAAAGCCGCCGAACAAGCCGGCCTTCGTTCGTTCAGCGTGACGGGCGACGCATTCACCGACGAAACGAAGCAAAAAGCGATCGAGCTGATCCGCAAGGAGCTGGGCCAAGTCGACCTCGTCGTCTATAGCGTCGCTTCCGCCCGCCGCACGAATCCCGTCACGGGCGAGACGTCCAACTCGGTGCTGAAGCCGATCGGCAAGCCTTACACGAACAAAACGGTCAACTTCCACGACGGCGTCGTCACCGACATTACGCTCGAGCCGGCGACGGAGGAAGAAATCCGCCACACGGTCGACGTCATGGGCGGCGACGATTGGCAGTTGTGGATCGACGCGCTCCGCGAAGGCGGCGTTCTCGCCGACAACGCGACGACGATCTCTTATTCTTATATCGGATCGACGATTACGCAGGCGATCTATCGCGACGGTTCGATCGGACAAGCGAAGGACCATCTCGAAGCGACGGCCCGGAAGCTGAACGAGGAGCTCGGCGCCACTGGCGGCCGCGCTTACGTGACCGTCAGCAAAGCGCTCGTGACCCAATCGAGCTCGGCGATTCCCGTCGTACCGCTCTATATTTCCGCCCTGTACAAGGTCATGAAGGAGAAAGGCATTCACGAAGGCTGCGTCGAGCAGACTTACCGCCTCTTCTCCGAGCGCTTGTACGCCGCGGACGGTATCGTCCCTCTGGACGAAGTCGGTCGTATCCGGATCGACGACTTGGAGCTCCGCGACGACGTCCAACAAGAAGTCGCCAGCATCTGGGACGCGATCACGAGCGACAACATCTTCGAGCTGAGCGATCTCGAAGGCTACCGCCGGGAATTCTTCCAGCTGTTCGGCTTCGAGACGGACGGCGTCGACTACGAAGCCGACGTAGACCCGAACGTGAGCGTGCCGAACGTGATTTAATGAGCGAACGCGTGAGCGGCCGGCAAGACGTTATTTTGACGGCACCCGGGCAGGCGACGCGATTGGCGGCCTGGGAGGGCCTTATTTCGCTTTCCGAGCGCCTAAAGACCGGTTCCCACCGCGGGAATCGGTCTTTTTTGCGATGCCGCGGCATCGTGTTCACTCCTCCGTCTTCTGTAATCCGTCACCCCATTTGACTCCGGCGACTCCGCGGGAGTATCGTGAATCTATTCGATGTTAATCTATCAAAACCGAGGAGGATGCTCCATGAAAATCGCAGAAGGTCTCGAAGTGCTCGTTATCGCTCCGTCGAACGGCGGCCCTCCCTACCATCCCTCGGCGCTCTACGACGAACGATCCGTCGTTCTGGTCGACGCGGGCTTGCCCGACTTCCTCGATCTGATCGTCGCCGCCATGCAGGATGCGGGCCTATCGCCCGATCGGCTTCAAGCGATCGTCTTCACCCATAACGACCTCGACCCTATCGGAAGCCTGCCTCATTTTCCGGCCGCCCCGGGCGGCGATCGCCTCGACGTATACGTGCACGAAGCGGATAAGGACGTCGTCAATGGCCATCGGCCGATGATTAAAGTTCCCGCGGATCGCGTCGACATGATTCTCGGCACGATACCCGCCGATGCCATGGTCGTCCAAGGGGACCAACTCATGGGACCCAATCCCGGCTTCACGCCGAACATGAACGAAGCGCTTCGCCCCCTCGGCAAGCTGGCCGCTTACGACATCGAGACGGTCGTCTGTTTCCATGGCGGCATCTACCGGGGACAAGAGAACGAACGAATCGCGGAGCTGGCGGCGCAGGCGCAAGCGGACTGATGCCGAATACCGCACTTTCGCATCCCGGCATCCGCTATGCGCTTACGCTTCTGATCGCTCTCGCTTCCGGTTACTTGTTCACTTTGATCCATATGCCGATCCCCTGGCTTCTCGGGCCGATGATCGGCACCTGCTTCGTCTCCCGCCTGGCCCCCTCGGCCAAGCTGATCTGGCCGGGCTCGCTTCGCAACGCGGGACTGATCATCGTCGGCTACGCGATCGGCTTATCGTTCACGCACGAGGCGCTCCGCGTCATCGCCGGTCAGCTTCCGTCGATGGCGCTGCTTACTTCGCTGCTTCTTCTTTTCTGCGCGATGATCGCTTACGCGATCGCCAAGCTGGGCGGGGTATCATTCCCGACCGCGCTGACGGGAAGCATCCCGGGAGGCCTTACCCAGATGGTCGCGCTAGCCGAAGAGACGAAGGGCATCGATCTGACCGTCGTCGCTTTCCTTCAAGTGTCGCGGCTCATGATGATCGTCGTGTTCGTTCCGCTCCTCATCTTCAGCCCGCTGACGGGAGCGGAACATGCGGCCGGGCTCGCCGTCGCGACCGTGCCGACCACCGCATCCGGAGCGGCGGCGACCGCCTGGAGCGCCCTTTTTCCCGACATCTTGCCGTACGCCGTCGTCTGCACCGGACTCGCGCTCCTCGGGAAGAAGATCAACTTCCCGACCGCTTTCCTGCTCGCCCCTCTGATCGGCGCGGCGGCTCTGCATCTGGCCGGCTTGCACGCCCCCGTGCTGCCCTCGACCGTCATGCAGGCCGCCCAGCTCATGATCGGCTGCTACGTCGGCCTCATGCTGCAGCCGGAGAACTTGCCGAACAAAGCCCGCATCGTCGCGCTGGCCGTGCTGAGCGGCATCGCGCTCATCGCCGGCGCGTGCGGGCTGAGCTACTTGTTGACGTTGCTGCATCCCGTCTCGAACGCGACGGCGCTGCTCAGCCTGTCTCCGGGCGGCATGGACCAGATGGGCATCATCGCGCACGAGATCGGCGCCGACGTGTCCGTCGTGACCTGTTATCAGTTGTTCCGCACTTTTTTCATCTTCTTCGCGGTTCCGCCGCTGCTTAAAGCGTTGTTCAAGACGCTATCGGCGGCGAAGAACGCCCGCGCGACCTAAAACGCGCTCTAACCGAAACGGCAGACTTCGCAACCATCAAAAAGGCTATCTCCAAGTCGTTTCCGACCCCGGAGATAGCCTTTTGAGTTCCATTAATGCTTAAACTTTGAAAGCCTGTCCAACAACTCCTGTACCATCGCGCCGAGATGGCCGGCGGAAGAGGAGACTTCCTGCATCGTCGCCAGCTGCTCCTCGGAGGCGGCGGCCACGTGATTCGCGTTGTCGGTAGACATGCGGGCGATTTCCTTGACGTTGTCGACGGAACGCAGCACTTCCTCGATGCCGGCGGACAGCTGCTCGACCGAAGACGAGACGTCCTCGGCTTGCGAGCGCACCAACCTCATCTCCGACGTAATTTCCGCGAAGAGGCGCCCGCTCTCCGTGACCGTCGCCGAACCTTTCTCCACTTCCGACGAAGCGGAAGCGATGACGCCCGTCATCCGGTGCGTCTCCGAGCGGATCGAATCGATCTTCTCCTCGACCTTGCGCACCGAGTCTCCCGTCTGTTCCGCCAGCTTGCGGATTTCGGCGGCGACGACGGCGAAGCCCCGTCCATGCTCGCCCGCGCGGGAAGCTTCGATCGAAGCGTTAAGCGCCAGAATGTTCGTCCGGGAGCTGATTCGGCGGATCATTTCAACGATACTTCCGATCTCCTCGGAATGTTCCCGAAGTTTGTCCATCGTCTGCGTCGATCGCGTCATCGACTGGCTCGTCTCGTCCATCTGCCCGACCGCTTGGCGAATCAGCTGATCGCCTTTCTCGGTACGAGCGCTCACGTCGTTGGCCAAGCCGAGCACGACGGAGGCCGACTGCGCGATCTTCCGTGCGCCGAGCGTCACTTCCTGCACGTGTCTCGACGAAGTCTCCGCTTGTCCGCTCTGTTCCGCCATGCCTGAAGCGACTTCCTCGATCGCCTGGGAGATCGTCTCCGCGCTCTTCGACACTTGCTCGGCGCTGGACGTCAGCTCTTCGGACGTCGCGCCGACATTCATTGCCAAATCCGACGTCGCCTTCATCATCGAGCCCAGCGAAAGCGTCGTCTCGTTCAGGTGCTCGGCCATCCGGCCGAACTCGTCTTTGCCCGACATCCGCAGCTTGCCCGTGAAGTCACCTTGCGCCAATTGCCGAATGCCCCGCAAGATCCGGCTCACGCGAAGCGTAATCATGTATCTCGTCAACAGCCAGACGATAACGCCGACGACCGCAAGCGTCGAGAACAGGAAGATCGTCAGCTCCCGCTGTCCGTCGTCGTAAGACTTCATGACGTTCGCGACGGGAATGACCGTCTGAACGAACCATTTCTCTTCCTCGGAAATATCGATCGGCACGAAGCTTCTGAGCACCTGCATCCCTTGCCCGTCGGTGCCCCGTTGGAGCCATTCCCCTTGCTTGACCTTGTCCCATACCTCTTTCCCGGATTCGTCGGACGCGAACGATTGGGCGAGCAATTTCTCGTCGCCGCCGTTCGCGATGTAGATCCCTTCGTCCGACAGGAGCGACACGTACCCGCCGAGCGGATGCTCGGCCGCGGCGCTCGTCTGCAAGTCGGAGAGCGACAGCGTCGCGCCGATGACGCCCAGAAACTTCCCGAAGTCGTTCACGATCGGGATGCTCAGCGTGGATACGAGCGACTTATTATTGTCGTCGCCGGTCGAATAGGGCTTCGTCGCCGTTATCTTCTTTGTCTGCTGGACTTTGACGTAGTATTCTTCCTTCTCGAAGCCCGGCGCCATCTGCGACCGGACGACATTACTCCCGTTGTAAGCTGCCGTCAGCGCGAAGCGTCCGTTCGTCACCGCGTAGGCCGGATCCGAAGCGTACTTCCCGTCTAGCCCATCGAAGCCGTTCGGTTCCCAAGCCGTGAAGAAGCTGAGCAGGCCTCCGCCTTTCTTCTCCTCGATCGAATTGCCCATCGCGGAGAAGAACAACTCGCGATCCGGCTTCTTTCCGCGGAGCATCGCCATTGCTTCGTCGCGATAAATGCCTAACGTCGTCGTCATGTCCGTAATCAGCTTCTTGTTGCGATCCGCATACTGCTGCGCCGATTGTTGCGCCATCAGCTCTCCCTTGTCCAGGCTTTCGCTTTTCAGCCTGCCCAAGCTCACGCTGTTCATCGTCCACACCGCGACGAATATGACCAGCAGCAATACGGTCAAATACTTAATCGCGATCTTCACGTCGTTTAACCAACGCAGCTTGTCCAACCATCCGTTCCATCGTTCCATCTCTAAGCGATCTCCTCTGCTCCAACTATCTATGTGCCATCTTGTGGCACTTTATCTAACATAATATATCGGCTGAAGCAGCCTATTCGCTTATAGCTCGTTCGTACGGAGCAGATGAAGCGCCGTCCGCATTTTGTCGACGTATTCCGGCTGGCCTCCGGTGCACAGGAGACGAACGTTGCCGCTCCCCCGTCCCGCCGCCACGCCGTAACGGTTCAACAACGAAGAAAGCCTCTTGATCGTGCCGGCGTTGCCGTTCACGATCTGAATGTGCGGAGGCAATACCTCTCGCAGTATTTTCGTGTAAAAAGGATAATGCGTGCAGCCGAGCACGACGATTCCGTATTCGTTCAGATCGTAAGCGGACAGCTTCTCGCGGAAATAATCGCCGATGATCTTCCGGTCGAACTGGAGCGACTCGCAATACGGCACGAGCTCGGGCAACGGCAACGAATCGACGATGCCTCCTTCGTCGACGCGATGGACGAGCGCATAATATTTGGGCATACTCAGCGTGAGCTGCGTCGCGAAGACGAGCACGCGCTTGCCCGTCGCCCTGTTCATCTCGACGGCCGGCTTCACGGCCGGCTCCATGCCGACGATCGGCAGCGAATATCGCTCGCGCAAGTCGCCGACCGCGATGCTCGTCGCCGTATTGCACGCCAAAACGAGCGCATCGATGCCTTCGCCGATCATCGTCTCGACGGCTTCCAGCACGTAGGCTCTCACTTGATCTTCCGTTTTCGTGCCGTACGGCACGTGCAGCGTATCCGCCATATATAAGTAATCTTGGTCGGGCAATCTGCGCAGCGCTTCGTCCAGCACCGTCAAGCCGCCGATTCCCGAGTCGAAGAAACCGATTGTCATCGTCATCTATTCCTATTTTCCGTCATGAAAGATATTCCTAGCATAGCGCGACCGAAGCGCCTTCGCAATGTCAATTCTCTGCCATTGTTTCGGCTGGATTCGCGGCTTGTTTATGATACACTAGACTAGAATAATTTAGCAGATACTAAGGGGATCGGCTCGATGAAACTCGTATCTTGGAACGTTAACGGTTTAAGAGCGTGCGCCAACAAAGGATTCGGCGATTACTTCCGCGAAGTCGGGGCTGACGTCTTCTGCGTCCAGGAGACGAAGCTGCAGGAAGGGCAAATCGATCTCGATCTCGGCGGCGAACACGAACAATATTGGAATTACGCGGTGAAGAAGGGTTACTCCGGCACGGCCGCGTTCACCATGAAGAAGCCCCTCTCGGTGCGCTACGGCATCGAGGAGAACGAGGAGCCCGAAGGGCGCATCCTCACGCTCGAATACGAGAACTTCTATCTGGTCACCGTGTATACGCCGAACGCCAAGAGGGATCTGTCCCGTCTCGAATACCGGCTCGAATGGGAAGACCGGTTCCGCGATTACTTGATCTCGCTGGACAAGCTGAAGCCCGTCCTCGCCTGCGGGGACTTGAACGTCGCCCACAACGAGATCGACATCAAGAACGCCAAGTCCAACCGCGGCAATTCAGGTTTCACGGACGAAGAACGGGAGAAGATGACGAGGCTGCTCGAAGCCGGCTTCATCGACACGTTCAGGCACATCCACCCGGACAGGACCGACGTCTATACGTGGTGGTCGAACATGCCGGGCGTGCGCGCCAAGAACGTCGGCTGGAGAATCGATTATTTCCTCGCCTCGGCGCGGCTGGCCCCGCTCATTACGGCCGCCGAATCGGATTGCCACGTGCTCGGAAGCGACCACTGTCCGATCGTCCTCGAGATCGCGTTGGATTAGGCTTAGACCGGAAGCGTAACTTCCAACCAAACACTTTCCTAACAATCTTCGTCCACTTCTATTAACAAAATGCTGATACAATTGTACTAGTTCGATAACGAGGTGATGAAAGTGGAACAGATAATCGCCGATGCATTCGGGCCTTACGGGCTAACGAACCGGGAAATCGAAGTCGTAACGTTGATTATCGTCCAAGGCTACTCCAACAAAGCGCTTGCGGAAGTCCTTCATATTAGCGAGAAAACGGTTAAAAACCACGTGGCCAACGTCTTCGCGAAGCTGAACATCGGCAACGTGCGGCAGTTGATGCCGATCTGCTTGCGTGGCTTCGCCAAGGGGTTGTCGGCGTAATCGCGCGTTAACGGCAATCGTTTCCGCTATCGCTCCAGCCAAGCGACAACATCCTCCGCCTCCTAAACAAAACAAAAGCATCGCAAAGAAAATCCCCTGCCGGATCGCCCGGCAGGGGATTTCGTTATGAGGCGGCGCGAAACCGCGGCATTCCTTCGCGCTCTTCGGATCGAGCGCGTCGCGGAGGGCGTCGCCGATAAAGTTGATCGACGGCACGCACAGGATGATCATGACGCTCGGCGGCACCCACAGCCAAGGCTGCGACGTCAATACGGTGAGCGACTGCGCGCTCGCCAGCATGTTGCCCCAGCTCGGCGTCGGCTGCACGCCGAGGCCGAGAAAGCTAAGCGAGGCTTCGTCGAGAATCGCGACCGCGACGCCCGACGCGGCATAGATCAGAACTCGTCTCTTCAAAATAGCGATAGCGATTTGGCTTTGTCAACTCGGACGACGACATTCCGTCGCGCCCCCGCCGTTGTGCCCACAGCGGCGCAATAGTTCGACTAACTCCAACTATCGACGCTGATCTTCCACCAACCGCTGCCTCCCTGCCACCCGCCAAGTAACAAAATGTATGGACTACAGTTGAAATTGCTCATCTCGCCCTTATTAAGCAATCAAAATGCAAATATGCAGGTTGTTGGCACCGAAAACTCCAAAACCGATCCAAAGCGGAAAACAACCTGCATATTTGCAGGTTGTTCCCAACTTCGGACTAAACTAACGAATACAAACTGCATATTTACATTTTGTTTAAACTAGAGGGGATGTGTTTGTTTAGGTCGCGGGGTTGGGTCGCGGGGTTGGGTCGCGGGGTTGGGTCGCGGGGTTGGGTCGCGGGGTTGGGTCGCGGGGTTGGGTCGCGGGGTTGGGTCGCGGGGTTACCGCCCCCTCCCGAAATTAAAAACCGCGAGTCTTCGAATGAAGACCCGCGGTCGAATGTCGGTCGAACTCCCGGTCGTTACACACCTCACTTCCCGGGCTTCCGACCGTTCGCTTACATCACTTTCTTGCCGAGCACGTGGTCGAGCGGGATGAAACCGATCGCGCGGCTGTCCTCGCTATGGTTGCGGTTATCCCCCATGACGAAGATATGGCCTTCCGGCACGGTCCAGTTCTCTTGCGCGCTCGACTCCATCGCTTCCTTCACGTAAGGCTCGTCGAGCTTCTCGCCGTTCCGGTACACCTCGTGGTTTCTTAGCTCCAGCACGTCGCCCGGCTTGCCGACGACCCGCTTCACGTAGAACACGTGCTCCGTCGTGTTGTGGAACAGCTGAAAGATCGGATTGTCCTTCACGTCGTCGAAGAACGTCCTGTTCCGGTCGACCCGGCTGTCGATAATGACGATGTCGCCGTACTTCGGGTAATAAGAGAACGTGTGCGACAGCTTGGAGACGAATAACCGTTGTCCGTCGCGCAAGGTAGGGTCCATCGAGTGCCCTTCTACTTTGTAAGGTTGGATGACGAATATGCCGATGACCATCGACAGAACGAACGCGATCGCGATCGTTCCGATCCACTCTCTCGCGAATTTCAATAGAATCATGCGCGCTCTCCCTTACGCTCTTTTCCATATTCTATCATATCGGATTACAAGGTTCCATGCCGCGGCGATCGTCGGGAAATACCTTATGCGAGGCTACTTTTCCCATCTCACAGCCCGTCGATCAGTCCTTGGACCACGAGAGCCACGACCATGACGAGCCCGACGCGGGCAGAGGCTTCACCGATACCGGATGCCGACGGGGAAGCATTGTTCTCGTTGTTGTTATTGCCGCAAGTCGCCAAGCTAAGCGTGAGCAAGCTGGATGCCGGTACGACTTCCGCTGCTTTCATTTTCTGTTTGCCATGTTGAAAAGCCGAATTTCGGAAGCGAATCCGCCCGATTCCGATGTATACTGGAAGGACATTACCTTGCCGTGCGGAAGATATGGATCGCGCGTTAAGCCGGGCAAAAGGGGAGTATCGCCATGCAAGCGGGGGCAGTCGATCGGGCTTATTGGATTCGAAAAATGACGGAAATGGCGGAGCCGGTGTTGGGGGCGCTCGCGAGGGGACGGTTGAGGCTGGACATGCCCGTCGAAGGAGGTGCCGATCGCGCGCGGTATGCCCACCTCGAAGCGTTCGGCCGGCTTCTCGCCGGAATGGCGCCTTGGCTCGGCTCTAATCCGGCGGACCCCGACGAGGAAAAGCTACGTCTGCGTTATGCGGAGTTGGCGCGCGCGGGACTGTCGGCGGCGACCGATCCGGGCTCGCTGGACTTCATGAACTTCTCCGAAGGCGGTCAGCCGATCGTGGACGCGGCTTTCCTCGCCCACGCGATCGTTCGCGCGCCGGAGGAGCTATGGGAGCCTCTCGATTCGCGAACGCGGGCCGCGGTGGCGGCCGCGCTACGCGCGACGAGATCGCGCAAGCCGCATTTCAGCAACTGGTTGTTGTTCTCGGCGATGATCGAGACGGCGCTCAGGGTCATGGGCGAGGAATGGGATCCGATGCGGATCGACTACGCGCTGAGGCAGCACGAGCAATGGTACTTGGGGGACGGCATGTATTCGGACGGTCCCGAATATCACGCGGATTATTACAACAGCTTCGTCATCCAGCCGATGCTCGTCGACATCGTCGAACGCGCGGCCGACGCTTCGGAAGATTGGGAACGGCTCCGGGGGCCGATCGTCGGCCGCGCGCGCAGGTACGCCGCCGTGTTGGAGAGGTCGATCTCCCCGGAAGGCACGTTTCCCGTCGTCGGCCGATCGATCGTCTACCGCGCCGGAGCGTTCCAGGCGCTCGCCCAAACCGCGCTTCGGGAGGAGCTGCCGGCGGAAGCGTCGCCTGCCCAGGTTCGTTGCGCGCTGACCGCCGTTCTCCGTCGCGTGCTCGAGGCGCCCGGCACGTACGACGACGCCGGTTGGCTGACGATCGGCTTGTGCGGCCGCCAGCCGGAGCTCGCCGAACCGTACATCTCGACCGGGAGCCTGTACTTGTGCGCGACGGCGTTCCTGCCGCTCGGTCTCGGGGAGGAAGCTTCGTTCTGGAGCGCGGACCCGGAACCGTGGACGGCGGCCAAAGCATGGTCCGGCGCTTGGACGCCGATCGATGGGGCTTTGTACGGTCGGAACTAACGAAAAAGCCGTCAAGGAGATGTGAATCCCTGACGGCTTTTTGTCGTATTGGCTATAGGTTCTGGGCCTGTTCCGCCCCGCCCTACTACCGCTCGCCCACGAGGACGACGCTTGCGACTCTCGACTTCTTCACCATCGCGACGAACAGCCACGACGCGACAAGCGCCGCCGCGCCGCTGCCCCATAGGAGCAACTCGAAGTAAGACGGGAAGTTCTGCATCACCTTGTCCCTCCACATATACAGGACGAACGGGTGGAAGAAGTAGATGCCGAACGAAGCGATGCCGATGCTCTTCAACGCTAGAGCGAGTCGGCCTCCGCGGCCGTGCAGCCACATGGAAACATAGATCAAGGCGAAACAGCAAAGCGAGCAGTACCCGTAAGTCGTCGCGAAGTTCACCCAAGAGCGGTATGGTTGCTCCAAGTAACCCGGTTCGTACGCCAGCATCGCGACTTGGCCGACGTAGACCGCTCCGAACAGGAAGGCGGACGAGAGCAATATTTTCCGCCCGGGGGCGGACAGCGACTTGCCGGACTTTAAACGGATTCCCGCGTATGCGCCCAAGAACAAGTAAAGCATGTACGAACCGACGAATACGCCCGTACGGGTCATGTGGAAGTAATAATAATTGCCGAGATAAAACGCGACTTGGCATGCGATCCCGATCCACGGCAGATTGGATCTGACCCACTTCAGACGCGCGAACGCGAGGAACAGCGGGAACAGAACGAAGAATTGGATCATGATGACGATAAAATACAGGTGCGTGTAATTATTGCCGTATAGCAAACCCCGGAAAAAGTCGGGAATCCGATCCATCGGCGACACGCCCTTGATGCGGGACACGAACAGGTAATAAAATATCGACCAAGCGACGTACGGCAGCACGATCGACAACAGCCGCTTCCCGTAGAACGTCCCCCATCGGATGCCGGAACGGCCGTCGTAATTATAGAAGTGAACGAGCGCGCTCAGGAACAAGAACGACGGTACGGCGAAATACGAAGCCGCGTTGACGATCAAATACGCCGGATACCAAGGATCGTCCTTCGGCAGCGTACCAATCGCGTAAGCGGTCGTGTGGATGAGAATGACGGCGAGAATCGAGATGGCCCGGTATACGTCTAAATATTGGATTTTGCCGGCGCCGCTCGCTTTCTCCGTCGAAGATTCGGATGCGGTTGCGGATGCGGTTGCCGCTCTGCTGCTTGCCAAGATTGACCACTCTTTTCTGTAGATGAATCAGCATGTAAGACGCCTCTCTATAGCATACAAATTTCTACATAAAAGTATAGGTGCAGACCCGCTATTTTTTTTGCTTCGTGCGGATGGCGCGCATACACTGCCAACGGAGGTGAATATCTCTTGCTGCCGACCAAACAATATCCGGTCAACACGGTACGGACATCAACGGTTTTCCGGGTTGCGCCATGCCCGGTCCGGCGCCGAGGCCGCTTTTCTAGGTGCAAGCGGGTAACTAAGTGTGATGAAGGCAGTAAATGGGATGACGTTTCAGGAAGAAAGTCAGCTGTCTACTAACATTAGTTGTACTCCGTGCAATGAGGCGATTCGTGTTTAGTTGTCGGGGTGTGCGGTCACTCCCCCGCCGAGCCAACCTGCATGGACTACAGTTTGTTTGCGCCATTTCCTCGTTTTCACCCGACAACCTGCATCTACTACAGTTTGAATACCGTAAATAGCTCATTTTCGCGATTTCCTCGGAATCAAACTGCACCCCATGCAGTTTGATTCGCACGATGCAGCCGATTACCGGAACCAAACTGCACTTTTGCAGGTCGATGGATGAACGTTAGACTTGCGCGCACAACGCATCCCCTCTACTCACATAGCCATCTCGTATCCCCAACTCGCTCACCTTACCAATCCCCTACAAGCAAAAACGGCTTCATGAGAAGAGTGAGACGTTATAAATTCCGATGCGCACAAGCAAAAACGCCTTCGGCGTCCTACGGACGTCGGAGTAGCTTTGCGTAGGGATCAGAGGAGTATAAGGAAGTCGAAACTTTTACTTTCTGATCCACTTAAAAAGACCGGACGCTATTCCGCGAAAGAAAGAGGTCCGGTCTTTGCCTACGGCGTCGATTATTCGGGTTGCCAGCCGAGTCGAGCGTCTTGCCCGTCTCGAAGTACGATTTGAGATTGCTGAGGATGATCGGCCAGCTTTCCTGCGACGACTCGTAGGACGGATGGTCATCCGGCCATTGGTCGTTCACGATCGTCAGTTTCGTGCAATTTCCTACCGCTTCGACCGACATCGTCACCCTAATCCGAAGCTCCGCGTGGTTTTCCCGGTCTCATCATATACCCTCCGTTTAAGTCGATTAACGTCTAATCCCCACTATAAGAGCCGCTGCCAGGTCTCGTATTGTAAAAACGCGACACCCTCGTTCGGCCGCTTACTCCTTCGCGCCGAATCTTCTGACCGACTTCGCCCGCGCCCGCTGCGCTTCGATCTCCCGGTTCTTCGACGGCGCTTGCGTCACGAGGGAATCGAGCAGCCGCTGCGCGACGGCCGTCACTTCTTCCACCGCCCGCCGAAACGCTTCCTCGTTGGACTTGGACGGCGCGTTAAATCCCGACAGCTTCCTGACGAACTGAAGCGATGCCGCTTGCACCTCGTCCGGCGTCGCCGGAGGATCGAAATTAAACAACGTCTTGATATTCCTGCACATGGCTTGTCCCCTTCTCTCGTTCGTCCTTCCGCGAATACGGCGCGAAGCGCGGGAGCTTCTCCGCTCTCCGCCCTCCGCGCCTCGCGCTTCACGTTTAAACCCGGCTTTACGTCTGCCCTTCTAATTTCGACTTTTCCGGTCCGCTTTCCTCCCGCGCCGCCGCGGGCGTCGACTTATCGAGTAAACCGAAGTCTGCCAATTGCCGAATAACCGGCGGATAAGGCCGCTTCGTCCCGTACAGATTCTCGTAGATCCCCTCGATCTCTTCGCCCGTCAAGTCTCCGCGCTCCAGCAGCTGGCCCGCGATGACGTGAACGAACTCCGCGTGGTCCGTCACGAGTTTCTTCACCTGCTTCATCTGGTCCTTCAGCAGCTCGTTGATCTTCGGACGCATCGACTTCAGACCGTCGCCGTAACCGCCCCCGAACGAACGCCAGCTGAACAGCTCGTCGCCCATGCCGACCAAGCCGAGATAGACGCCTGCCAGCTCCGTCGCTTGCTGGAGATCCGACGTTACACCGTTCAGCTTCTTGCCGAGGAACTCCTCTTCGACCGCGCGGGCGGCGAGACACACTTGGATCTCCGCGAGAATTTCCCCGTCGCTGCGGTTGTAACGCTCGCTCATCGGCTTCGTCGCCGCGAGGCCGAGCGCGTCTCCGCGCCGGATGATCGTGACCTTCCACACCCGATGGTGCGGCTTGAGCAAGTATTGCGCCACCGCATGGCCCGCTTCGTGATAGGCAACGTTGCGCTTCTCGTCATCGTTCATTGAACGGAGCGGTTGCTTCAGCCCCCACTCGTAAGTCTCCATGGCCGACCTGAAATCTTCGTAAGTCGCCGCTTGCCCGCCCCGTTGATGGGCGATCACGACGGCTTCGTTGACGATATGCTTAATCTGCGCCGGGCTGTATCCGATCGTGTCGAGAGCGGCCATCTCGGGAGTGAGCGTCGGGTCGCTTTTTACTTTCTTCAAATAGTATTGGAAGACGTCGACGCGGCCGTCGTAATCGGGCGAATCGACCCATAGCTTCCGGTCGAAGCGGCCGGGCCGCAGCAGCGCGTCGTCGAGGACGTCGGGCAGGTTGGTCGCCCCGATCGTGAGCACCGCCGGACGTTCGGCCTTCTTGCGCCGCAGTCCCATCATGCGAAGCATCTTCGTGATTTTCGAATTGTCGACGTTCGGCGGATCCATCTGCATGAGCAATTCGTTGAGCAAGCCCGAGCCTCCCGTGGCCATCCCGAACAGTCCGCCTCCGCCGGCGCCCCCTCCATTCTGCCTCTTCATGCCGATCGCGTCGATCTCGTCGATGAACAGCATGCACGCGCCGAAGATCCTCGCCCTCTTGCGCGCTTTGCGGTACAGCATCATGACCTTCATGTTGCCCATGCCGAAGAACATGCTCGTGAAGCTGGGCGCGGAAGCATAGGCGAACGGCACCTGCGCCTCGTTCGCAATCACTTGAGCCAAATAAGATTTGCCCGTGCCCGGCGGACCGCAGAGCAGCAGCCCGCGTATCGCTTCCCCGCCCATTTCCTTGAAGTCTTTCACGCCGCGCAGCAAAGCGACGATTTTCTTCGCGTTCTCGACGATCTCCGGGTTTCCCCTGTAATCGTCCCATGTCGCGCCCGTCTCCCCGGGCATGATCCAATAGAGCCGAACCCTTCCCAAGAACCAGAACATGGCGCCGAATTGGACGATGATGAACATGATGGCAAAGAGCAGGTTGATCGCCAAATACAGCAATTGCGTCGCGATGTTCTGCACCGTCGGACCGCCGAATCGGATATAAGAGACGATTCCCGCGACGACGATCAGCCTGATGAGGAATCTTCTCCACTGAATCCAACGATATCTCCTCATCGCCCTCACTCCCTTTAGGGTTGGTCAATGCTCTTATGGATTAAATGTTTATTCCGATTATTGCCATTCATCCCGCATAACGCCCGTCCCTCTTTGTAATAATTTTAGGAATGCGCCTTCAGCGGCGAAGTCGAGCCCCCAATGTCGCCGGCACGCTCGGCGGAGGCAGATTCTCCTTCGGCTACGCGGACGAGTCCGGCAAGCGGTTGCTCGGATTCGACTTCGTCAATCCGTCCCGTTTCGTACAAGCCGTCGCCGCGATCGAGAAAGCGAAGAAACGCTAAATACTTCGGCAAGACGTCATCGGACAGGCCGGCAAAGAAGCGACGGTCGGCATCGTCCGATTCGCGAACGCGAAAGGGAAGAAACCTCTGGCGAGTCTCGTCCTGAAGACGAGTTCGGGGCTTGTCTTCCAAGACTTCGTCGGGACGGACGACAAGCAATCGACTTGGCGCGTCGACGACGGTGGCGAGTTCCCGCCGGAAGCGTTCGTCGTGCTGTTCGTCAGCAAGTCGAAGGCGGGATACGCCCTCGCTTACGATTGGCAGGGCTTCGAAGGCAGCTCCCTGGAGCTGCTTCAACAAAAGGGATCGAAATTCCGTTCCGTCATCCACGGCTACCGTTACACGTCGCCGCTGTGAGAATGTCGGACGGGGCGCCGGGCTCGCTATTTAATGGCGATGCCCCCAGCGCGTTGCTCATATGAGATAAATCGTACCCGCTGTTTTGGGGCGATCTTACGCCGAAATTCGTTCGCTAACGATGAAAAACATCGCAACAGCTCTCGCCGCACGGCAAAAAGGCCGAATTTCCGCGTCGCGCTTCGACGGGCATTCGGCCTTTTCGCTTATGCTGATTCGCTTAGGAAAGCAGCAATCTCTTATAGTTCTTGATGGCATTCACATGCATGCCTTCGTGATACAGGTTAAAGCTGAGGCATTGCGCGGGCGTCTCCAGCAACAATCCAGCCGATGTCGTGAACGGCAAAGCCAACGGTTCGTTCAGCCTTGCACCAAGAGCGGCGGCAATTCGTGCCGGTTGATCCTTCAGTAGGCTCTCGAGCTCCCGAAGGGTCGGAACGGAACCCGGAACGTCCGGCGAGACCGTGAGCGGAGACGTATCGCGCTCGAAACGCTCCTTGAAGCCTTCCGGCAATTGCAAGGACAACCCAATATATTGGAACGCGAACCGCTCCGTAACGACGTAAATATGTCCGGCGTTCCAGCGAATGCTGTTCCGGAACAGCTGCGGCACCCGGTCGGCGTCATCCTCGGCAACTCCCTCAAGCTGCTTCAACGTCTGCGAACGCGCGAATTCCAATTGCTTGAACATATAGTCGCCCCCCTATCGGTTTACCGGTTTTTCGGTTCATTCCTCTCTTCGATGCATGCTTTGATTTACAGCAAGCCCGCATACACGAGTCCGTTGCGGACGCCGCCCTCTTCGACGCGGGAAGTGACGTGATCCGCGAAAGGCAGCAACTCCTCGTGAGAGTTGCCCATGGCGATGCCGAGACCGACCAGTTCCAGCATCTCCTTGTCGTTAAGGCCGTCGCCGAACGCGACCGCTTCCTCCGTCGTCAATCCGAGGGACGCCAGCAACGCTTGAATGCCGTCCGCCTTCGACCCCGCCGAAGTCAGCACGTCCATCGCCTTCGCGTGCCAACGAACGAAGCGAAGGTTCGGCAGCTTATCCGGATAAGCGTGCTCCTCGTGGCTCTCGCAATGAAGGAACACCTGATAGACGCCTTCCGTCCGCCAGAAGCCCGCATCGACGCCCGGATGCTTGACCTTGAGCGATTCGACCGCGTCGAACACGTGCGAATGCCCCTCTTTATTCGTGTAGAAGTTCGCCTTGCCCTCGAAAACGAGCGGATGCCCGAGTTCGCCCGCGAGTTCGACCAGTTTCTCCAAGTCGGATAGCGGAATGGTGCGTTGGTACACCTCTTCGCCCCTGTAGACGACGTAGGCGCCGTTCAGGCTGACCCAGGAATCGATGCCCAGCTTCTCCGCGATCGGTTGGAAGAAGTAAGGCGCTCTCCCCGTCGCGATAACGGGTTCGACGCCGCTCATCTTCAGCTTGCGGATGGCCTCCACCGTATCGTCGGGAATTCTTTTTTCCTCGTCCAACAACGTGCCGTCGAGATCGAAAAACGCGATTTTGTAAGCCATGATGACGAAAGCCCCTTCCTTGTGTCGAATAATCATTCGTTGCTTTCTATCATTATACAAATCTTCCGGGATGTAAATTAAATAAAAGGGATTTCTTATATAACATCGAATTCTTCCAACCATATCCTAATGATCGAGGTGCGATCGAATTGAGAGAATCGAACGGCAAGGGCGTATTCGGCAAAACGATTCAAGTCCGTCTGGTCTCGGACCTACGGCGCTCGCAAGCCTACTATCGGGACGTTCTCGGCTGCGAGGTCGACGATTGGGGGCACGCGGAGAGGGACGGCATGCTCGTCATTCTGCAACAGGCGGCGGCACCCGAAGACGTGCGGCCGAACCCGCCGTCGAGGAAACGGCCGGATTACCCGACAGAATGGGAAGGCCCGGACGCCGGGTGGGATACGTTCATTCACGTCGGCTGGGACGACCTGGACGACCTCTTCGCCGACATTCGCGGCAAGGGCGGCAACGTCGCGGCGGAGCCTTTTACCGGGGCGCACGGCAGATGGGAATACAAGAACGCGTACATCCGGGACCCCGACGGCTACACGCTCGTGCTCGGCGCCATGCGGGAAATCGCGTAAGATCGACTCGTAACAACAGCCCACGAAAGCAAGGACGACGTCCGTCCTGCTTCCGTGGGCTTTTTCGTATTATCGCTCGCCGAAAATTTGACCGAGATGGTGCTCCATATGCGCCACGTAATCTTCCGCCAGCCACGCCAGCGTGACCGGATGCTCTCCGCCGTTGTCGCACGGGGTTAGCCATCGTTCATCGGGTACGTTCGCGAGGATGCGCGAGATTTGACGGTTGAGCGCTTCCCATAACGCCAATACTTCGGCGGCGGGAGCGTCGCGATAGCGCATGAGCGCCACCCAATCGTCCTGCGCGCACTTCAGTACGCGATAGGGCAACGGCTCGTATTGCGCCCGCACGTACCGTTGCGTATTCGTCAGCGCGGAATCGCACAGATGGCCGAGAATTTCCTTGCCCGACCATTTGTCAGGACGCCGCCTCTCGGAGAACGACGCTTCGGGAATCGCCCGTACCAAGGGAGGAACTTCCGCGATGTAACGGTCGAGTCTCTCCAGCACGAGGGAGTAAAGTTCGCTTATATATCGATCTTATTTCCCGCTCGCGCCGCCTGCGCCGAACAGCTCCAGAAACCCGAGGAACGCCTTCGACTGCCACTTTTTCTTGGAGTAGATCAACTGCGTATGGAAATTGTTCTCCGGGTGATCGAACGGCACCGCGATCATTCGCCCGGCACGAATATCTTCGGCCACGACGATACGCGGCAGCAGCGCGATGCCCAGCTCGTAGATGACGCACTGCTTGATCGCCTCTTGGTTGCCGAATTCATAGGACAGCCGGTAATTCACCTGCCCGCTCTTCAGCGTCCGAAGCAGCATCGACCGGTAAGAACAGCCGTCCTCCGTCAAGATGAGCGACTCGCTCTCTAGATCCTTCGGGCGAATCCGCTCGTATCCGGCGATCCGATGGTCCGGATGCGCCGCGATCACGAGCTCTTCTCGCCTCAGCACGATGGTGTGAAGATCGTCATGCTCGAACTTCGGATCGAGAATGATGCCCAGATCCTGCTCCCCGTCGAGCACCTTTTCGATAATCTCCGGTTCGTTGGACGGCTGCAGAATGACGTTCATCTCGGGAAAGGACTTGCGGTAAGCTTGCAGGTAGGGAGGCAGAAAATGCGCGGCCAGCGTCTCGATCGTGCCGATCGCGAGCGTCCCCTTCGCTTGTTGGGCCACGTGTTCGCGGGATTGCTCGTGCAGCCGCACCAGTTCGTGCGCATAGCCTAGCAGCGATTCGCCGGCGGCCGTCAGCCTCATTTTCCGACCGTACCTTTCCAGCAATACGGCATCGTAGGCTTCTTCGAGCTTCTGAATCTGGGCGGTCACGCTGGACTGCGCGTAGCCGAGCTCCTCCGCCGCCTTCGTCAGGCTTCCCCACTTGGCGACTTCGCGAAACGTACGCAAATAAACGAGTTCCACGCCGGATCCCTCCCTTTATTCTTGATGTATACGCCTCCGAACCGTTAAGCTTACGCCTCGTACCGTCCCAGCATGCTTCTCAGCTTCGCCTCGAATCGCTCCCGAAGCTCCGGCGGCTCTAGAATGACGGCCCGGTCTCCGAAGCCGAGAACGAGCGACATGAGCCATTCCGTGTGGCTCGCGTCGCCGATGTTCAGCGTCAACGTTAGCGAACCATCCTCGTTAAACGTCTTGTCCGCGCCCATGAAGACGTCAAGTGCCTTCGCGAGAGCGTTCGGCAAGAAATGGACGACGACCTTCGCCGGTTCCGGACGCAAACTCCAATCGGGCATGCCCTCTTGCGGACGGACATTGTGAACGCGGCTAAATGTCTCCGGAAGAACGGCCAGCTCCACGATTCTTGACAGCTTGAACTCCCGGTAGTCCTGCCTCGACAGGCAGAAGCCGTAGACGTACCAGCTTTGGTTTTTGTACATAAGGCTGGCCGGTTCGATCTTCCTGCTCGTTCTGTCGTTCTTCGCGTCGATATAGTCGAACCGAACAATATGCTTGGACGTGATCGCGGAACGGATCGAGCGAAGCTCTTTATTGTTCAGCCGCCGGTTCTCGATATCCAGCGACAGGCTCGGCATGCCGTTCTCCTGTTGGATCGTCTGCAGCTTGCGGACCGTCTCCATCGCTTTATCGTCCCGGAATACGGTAGACATGCCCTGGAGGACGGTAATAAGCGAACCGACGTCATAGGAGCCGAGCAAGCTTCTGTCCATCTTGTACTCTTCGACGATGCCGTAGCCGCCGTTCACCCCTTGATAAGACACGATCGGAATGCCGGCCGCGCAGATCGCATCGATGTCGCGGTAGATCGTCCGTTGGGACACTTTGTATTTGTCAGCCAATTCCGACGCCGACAAGATTTCGTGGTTCAGCAGCATATAGATCATGGAGATCAGCCGTTCGAGTTTCATTCGGATCGTCCTCTCCGTTCATACGTTCTTTTCCGCCGTCGCCGCGGAAACGGCGGATTAAGACGACGAGAGCGTCTTCGCCTTCCGCCCCATTTTCACGAATCCGTAGCCGAGTAACCCGAATAGCAATGAATAACCCGTCAGCATAGGAACGGCGATCCCCCACCGGACGCCGCCGGCCGGAAACCAGAGTCCCAGGTTAAGGAACAGCAGCAGCAGCAGGTTCACGAGCGTCATGACGGCTTGGGTTTTCCGGTAATGCGCGGCGAGCGATTCTTTGTCCGAGTATAGACTCGGGGTCTCTCCGGGCTCCCGCGGTCTGCGAAAATAGTGCCACATCGCCCCGTAGGAACTCACGTATTCCCATCCGGCGTCGCGGTACAGCGCAACGTACTCTTCCTTCTTCTCCCTCGGAGTTATGCCGGTCTGATAGTCCAATCGGTAAACGTACCGGACCGAGCCGTCCCGAACGAACGTGCTCCTCACCGCTCCGGCTTTCTCCAGATGCAAGCCTTCGCCGGACACCCGGTCGAGATAAGCCTCTTCCTTCTCGTAGTTCCAGCTCGCCCACAGATGAACTTTTTTCTCCCTGACGATGGCCATCCCCATCATTCTCCTCTCGCCGCGGTCGCGATGCGTCCCGACTCCAGAAGCTCCTGCAACCGCGCCATCTCGGCCGCGACGATCGCTCGGCCTTCCTTCGTAATCGCGTACGTTTTTCGCCGCGAATCCGCTCCATCAAGCACGGGCGCGTTATCGATCCACCCTTTGTTCAGCAACGTGTTCAGCGCGGTATATAGCGTTCCCGCCCCTAGCTTCACCCGGCCCCCGCTCATCTTCTCGACGTCCTGCATGATGCCGTACCCGTGGCCGGGCTCGGCGTACAGCGCGATCAGGATGTAGTAAAAGGCCTCCGTCAGCGGAAGAGACTCCTTGAATGCGCCCAATCCCGCAACCTCCTTCATTCGAGACCAAATGTATCGATTCCAAATATATCGCATGACGATATAATATATCTCGATATATCGATTGTCAATATATGTGATGCGATCGTCTTCCAATATGGTCATCTTGACCGTTAACTCTATTGTCCGCCCAAGCAAAAACGCCTTCGACGTCCTCAAGGAACCGAAGAAGCTTTGCGGAGACGATTCAGCAATGGATATGCGTGAAACTTATACATTCTGAATCGTGAAAAAAAGGCCGCAACGGATCGCCTTTCGGCAGCCGTCGCGACCTTGCAAACTTTATGAGCGGGCAGAATAGGCGCTTACTCCTGCAACGCCCGCAGAGCCAGCATTTGTATGACCGCGTCGTCCATCGGCGGATTGTGCAAGCCGGCCCGGACGTCCCGGTACATGCGTTCCAGCGGCAAGCTCTTGGACAGGCTCGCGCCGCCGACGATGCGCATCGCTTGATCGACGACGCGGATGGCCGCGTTCGTGGCGAGATGCTTCGCCAGCCCGAGCTCCGGCTTCATCGTCTCGCGCGCTTCAGTCAGGCGGTCCCAACGGTCCGCCGTGAAGTACAGGAAACTTCTCGCCGCGACCAGCTCCGCCTCCAACATACCGATCTGCCGCTCGATGTGCGGCAGCTCTGCAATCGGCTTCCCGATCGAATTCGGCCGATGCTCTCGCGCGAACCGGAGGGCGAAATCTCTCGCGGCGTACGCGATCCCAATGTAGCACGCGGGAATGTGGAGCAACGCTCCCGCCTCGTCCGGCAGCTTCGTCTTCGGCGGCAGGCCGGGCGCGTAAATCGCTTCCTCGTCGGGCACGAACGCCTGATCGAGCACGACGTCGTGGCTGCCGGTCGCCCGCATCCCGAGCGTATTCCACGTCTCGTCGACCGCGACGCCCGAACCTTGTCGAACGAGGAACTCCCCAACCCTATCGCCGCCCTCGATCGTCGCGGACACGGTGAACAGCCGAACGATCGGACTTAGCGTGCTGAAAATTTTACGGCCGCTGATGAGCCACCCGCCGTCCGCCCGGACGGCGATCGTCTCCGGCTTGCCGCCGCGCGTCGGGCTGCCGGTCGTCCGCTCGCTGGCAAAATGGTTGATGAGCGCGCCGTCTCGCACGACTTCCGCACATAGCTTCGCAAATAGCGTTTCCGGCCACGAGCGAGAAATCCGCAATTGCATCAACTGGCCGAGATGCCAGCCGACGGCAAGCGCGGTCGAGCCGTCTCCCCTGGCCAGCCTTTCCTGGGACAGCACGAGCTCGTACAGCGTTGCTTCTTCCCCGCCATATTCGCTAGGAATCGTCAGCTTTAAATAGCCGGACTCCTTCAGCTCCGCGAAGTTCTCGAAAGGAAACGTCCCTTCCTTATCGTGAATCGGCGCCCGGCTCGCGAACGATGCGGCCATCCGATCCGCCCGATCGGCTATCGCGGCTTCCCGGTCGTTCCGGATGAACATGTCCGCCGCCGTTTTCCCGTTTTCCGTAACCATGTCATCATTCCGCCTTCCGCCATTACGGACGAGAATCGTATGTTATAGACTCTATTGTACTCTCGATCCGTATGCAAGCGGCATATCGTTCCCTACCGCCTCGCAACCTCCCCTTGTTAGTACTTCTTCAGCACGATAACCGCGTTGTGCCCGCCGAAGCCGAACGAGTTGGACATGCCGATCGTCGGATTCGCCTGACGCGCCTTGTTCGGAACGTAATCCAAGTCGCACTCCGAGTCTCTCGTCTCCTGGTTGATCGTCGGCGGAACGATGCCCGTTTGCAAGGTCTTGACCAAAGCGATCGCCTCGACGCCTCCCGCGGCGCCGAACAGGTGACCCGTCATCGACTTGTTCGCCGTCACGGGAATGCGATACGCCGCCGGACCGAACAGCCGCTTGATCGCGGCCGTCTCCGACTTGTCGCCGAGCTCGGTGCTCGTCGCGTGAGCGCTGATGACGTCCACTTCATCCGGTCTTACGCCCGCGTCCAGAAGCGCCGTCTTCATCGCGCGGTACGCCCCGTCGCCTTCCGGATGGGTCGCGACCATATGATACGCGTCCGAGCTCGCGCCGTAGCCGATCACCTCGGCGAGTATCGTCGCGCCCCGCCGAAGCGCGTGGGACAGCGACTCCAGTACGAGAATGCCAGCGCCTTCCCCTATGACGAAACCGTCCCTGCACGCGTCGAACGGGCGGCTCGCCTTGGCTGGCTCGTCATGCCGGGTCGACAACGCCGTCGCGTTCGAGAAGCTGGCCAAGGAAATTTCGGCGACCGCGGCATCCGTCCCGCCCGCGAAGACGATGTCGGCTCTCCCGGCCTGAATGTGGTGGAACGCCTCTCCGATCGCGGTATTCCCGATCGAGCAAGCCGTCACGGGAGAAAGCGTCGAGCCTAACGCGCCCAGTTTGATACTAATCAGCGCCGCGGCCATGTTGGCGATCATCATCGGCACGAGCGTCGGGCTGACCCTGTCCGGCCCCCGCTCTCTCAGCACGTCATGCTGGTCCATGAGTGTCTGAAGCCCGCCGATCCCCGAGCCGACGTATACGCCGAGCCGTTCCTTGTCGATCCCCTCGAGATCGATGCCCGAGTGCTTCAGCGCCTGATCGGCGGCGGCGAGCGCGTACTGGCTGAACCGATCCATACGGCGTGCCTCCTTGAGACCGAACCGTTCTTTCGCGTCGAAATCCCGCACGATGCCGGCTATTCTCGTCTTGAACCGGGACGTGTCGAACGCATCGATAACCGAAATGCCCGACTCTCCCCGCACGAGCCGACTCCAGAACGTCTCCGCGTCGTTTCCTAGCGGCGTGATCGCCCCCATCCCCGTAACGACGACTCTTTCTTGCCTCCTATTCGCACCCGCTGCCGATCCCGTTGCCGATTCCATCGTCATTGCCGCAACCTCCTTGAACTCGTCTGAGTCATCCTCTATACTCATCTTGTCATTCAGATTATCCTAGTACAAGTTGTTGTTTATTATAGTATAAGAGGTAATACGATATATAGAGATACGAGGAGGAAGTCCATGAATGCCCCCGCCCGGCTTCAAGCGTTGTCCCAGTTCCTGAAAACGCAGCGCGCCAAGCTCTCCCCCGAATCCGCGGGGCTTCCGGCAGGCGGCAGAAGAAGAACGCCCGGGTTGCGTCGCGAAGAAGTCGCGCAGTTCGCGGGCGTCAGCCCGACATGGTACACGTGGCTGGAGCAAGGACGGGACATCCAGGCGTCGGCTTCCGTGCTCGATAACGTGGCGACGGCTTTGCGGCTGACGGTGGACGAGCGGAAGTACTTATTCTCGCTCGCGCTGGAGAAAACCCCGAGATACGCCCACTTTCATGAAGCGGACGAACTCCCCCGGATCAGCCCGTCTCTTCGGATGATTTTGCAGGAGCTGACGTATTGCCCGACGGTCATCTCCGACCGCAGATGCCACATCGTCGGCTGGAACGACGCGGCCTCTCACGTCTTCCTGGATTTCGAGCTCATTCCGCCGGAGGAGCGGAACATGATTCGGTTGCTATTCACGAGAAAAGAGTTCCAGCGCCTTGCCGTGAACTGGGAGCAATTCGCCAGCGGATTCTTGGCGATCTTCCGCGCCTACTATGGTCAGTACGTGGAGGACGAATGGTACGAGGAGTTCCTGTCGGAGATGAAGGCGACGCATCCCGACTTCAACCGGTTATGGGAGCAGAGCAAGGTAAGCTCCGCGCCGGAGGTGCTGCTCGAGTTCAGGCACGCGAAAGCGAGGAAAATGCTTTTTCAGCTCACGTCCCTGCAAGTGCATGGCGGCGCCGATCTCAGATGCAGCATCTACACGCCGGCTCCGGACACGGCGACGAAATCCAAGCTAAAGCAGCTTATGGCGCAGCCATGAATAAGGGGAGGCCCGGTGTTCGCGGGTTGCCTCCCCTTTTTCTCGTCTCTAGGAGACGCTTGCCGCCCGTACGAACGACTTCACGAGCGGGTGAACGATTCCCCTGAACGCCGAACGCTCCGGCTGGAACAGCGCCCCGACGAAGAACGGATGGCCGTTCAGCTCCATGATCCGCGTCTCGCCTTCCGGGTCCCGCCCGACGACGCGATAGCCGGCCGAATCGAGCAAAGGAGCGAACGCCGGATTCGGACCGTAATTGCATGTCCCGTATTGCTCGACGGCCTCGTCCGCTCCATAGAAACCCGCGACGCGCGAGCCTGGGCTTAGCCGGAAAACGTTCGTCGTCTCGCTGACCGAACACATCAGCGGAGTCACCCACTTCTCCGCGGCTTCCGGATTTTCTTCCGCGTGTCCGGCGCCTTCCGCGCCGAGCGCGTTGCGCGCGATTTCCAGAATCATGTGCTGGAAGCCGCCGCACGTCCCCAGCGCCGGAACTTGCCGTTCCCTCGCGTAACGGATCCCGTTCAACGCCCCCTGCATGCTTGCGTAAGGGCTGGCGGGAACGATCCATATGCCGTTATAAGACCGAAGCTTCTCCGCGACGTCCTTCCCGTCCCCCGCCAGCTCCGGCGTCGGGATCCATTCGTGCGCCGCCTCGACTCCAAGCGCTTCCGCCGCCAGCCGCAACGCCGTTGGAATGGCGACGTGCGCCTTCACCTCCGCATTGTAATCCCCGATCAATCCGATTCGCACCATTTTCGCCCGATCTCCTCTCCTATTCCCGTTTACGCAAATGCCATTAAAAATAAGGATTAATCATAGATTCCCGCCCTAAATTTGTCAATCGGAACTTCCGTCGGAAATTTATCGCGCGATCCCGACAAAACCAGTTGACAAAACCTCGCCCCCCCCTTAAAGTGAGTAACAGTGATACTGATAATCATTATCAACGAAGCGACAAATATACTTGTCCATATCCAAAGGAGACTACCCATGAAAACCCGTATCCTTCCCATCCTTATGATCCTCGCGCTCGCTATCGCCCTTAGCGCTTGCGGAAGCAAGAACGACAATGCCGGCGACGGCGCCAAAACGATTACCTACGAATCGCAAACCGGTCCGGTCGAAGTACCCGCCGATCCGCAGCGCGTCATCGTCCTCTCCTCGTATGCGGGCGACGTTCTATCGCTGGGCGTCAACCTCGTCGGCGTCGATTCCTGGTCCAAGATGAATCCTCAGTTCGAAGAGAAGCTCAAGGACGCCGCGGAAGTGACCGACGAGAACCTCGAGAAAATCATCGAGCTGAAGCCCGACCTGATCATCGGCCTCGACAATATCAAGAACATCGACAAGCTGAAGGAAATCGCCCCTACCGTCGTGTTCACGTACGGCAAAGTCGACTACCTGACGCAGCATCTCGAGATCGGCAAAGCCTTGAACAAAGAAAAAGAAGCCCAAGCCTGGGTCGACGATTTCAAGAGCCGCGCGGCGACGATCGGCGCGGACATCAAAGCGAAGATCGGCGAAGGCAAGACGGTATCCGTCATCGAGAGCTTCGACAAACAACTGTACGTCTTCGGCGATAACTGGGGACGCGGCACGGAAATCCTGTACCAGGCGATGGGACTCCCGATGCCGGCCAAAGTGACCGAAATGACGGAAAAAGACGGCTACTACGCGATTTCCGCCGAAGTCGTCGCCGACTACATGGGCGATTACGTCATCTTCAGCAAAAACCCGGACGCGGACAACTCGTTCCAACAAACGGATACGTACAAGAACACGCCCGCGGCGCAAGCCGGACACGTCTTCGAAGTCAACGCGAAAGAGTTCTACTTCAACGACGCGCTGACGTTGGACTTCCAATTGGAAACGTTCAAGAAGCAATTCCTGGGCTAAGCAAAAACGCCTTCGGCGCGCCCTCTGGACGCCGAAGAAGCTTTGCGGAAACGATTCGGAAATGGATGAACGCTATAATAATACAGTCTGAATCGTTAAATCAATCCGCGGGAGGAATTCATGCCATCATGAATTCCTCCCGCTATTCTTATGTAGGGACTGAACCGATACGATGAATACGAGGAAACGATCCCCCTATACGTACGCCTGGAAGCTGATCGCGGGCGTTCTCGCGCTTGTCGCCATGTTCGTCGTCTCCATGAGCTTCGGCGCCGCGGACGTGTCGATGAAAGACGTCTGGCTCGTTCTGACTTCGGGGCGGAGAAGCGATACGCTCACGATGCTCCGCGAGATTCGTTATCCGCGCGAAGTCGCGGCCATTCTGGTCGGATCCGCCCTCGCGGTCGCCGGCGCGATCATGCAAGGCTTGACCCGCAACCCTCTCGCGGATCCGGGGTTACTGGGTTTGACGGCCGGCGCCAACGCGGCGCTTGCCTTTACCCTCATCATGATTCCGGCAGCCGGCTATTTCGGCAAGGTGGTCGCCTGCTTCGTCGGCGCGGCAGTCGGCAGTTTGCTCGTGCTCGGCATCGGCGCCGTCAAGAAAGGCGGCCTGTCTCCGCTAAAGCTCGTGCTGGCCGGCTCGGCGGTATCCGCGTTGCTATACGCCGTCGCGGACGGATCCGGACTTCTGTTCAAAGTGTCGAAAGACGTGACCATGTGGACGGCGGGCGGACTGATCGGCACGTCGTGGGGCCAGGTGCAGGCGATCGCCCCGATCGTGCTGATCGGCGTGTTCGTCGCCATCGCCTTGTCGCGGCAACTGACCATCCTCAGCTTGAACGAGGAAGCGGCCGTCGGACTCGGCCTTCGCACGGCTTACGTCAAAGTCGCGCTTAACGTGCTCGTCATCCTGCTGGCGGGATCCGCGGTGGCGCTCGTCGGGAACATGGCTTTCATCGGACTGATGGTTCCCCATATCGTCCGTTTCATGTTCGGAACCGACTACCGGTCCATCGTCCCGATGTCGGCCGTCTGGGGAGCGATATTCATGCTAATGGCCGACACGCTCGGACGCACGATCAACGCTCCGTACGAAACGCCCGTCGTGGCGATCATTGCGATGATGGGACTGCCGTTCTTCCTATTGATCGTGCGCAAAGGAGTTAATGGCTAACCATGATCCACCCCGCGCTTGCCAGAAAACAACGAATCGTCGTCATTTCGTTGCTGATGCTCACCTTGCTTACGATCGTCGTCGGCATGGGGCTCGGCTACTCTTCTCTTTCGTACGACAGGCTTCTCCCGACGTTGTTCGGGGGAGGAACGTTCAAGGAAGAATTCGTACTCTTCGACATCCGTCTGCCGCGCATCGTCATCACGATACTCGCCGGTATGGCGCTCGCGTTGTCCGGCTCCATCCTGCAGGGCATCACGAGAAACGACCTCGCGGATCCCGGCATCATCGGCATCAACTCCGGCGCCGGCGTGGCAATCGCGGTGTTCTTCCTGTACGTCCCGATCGACCCGGGCTCGTTCGTCTACACGCTCCCTCTCGTCGGCTTCTGCGGAGCGATACTGACCGCCGCGCTGATCTATCTGTTCTCATACAGCAAGAACGAAGGCTTGAATCCGACTCGCCTCGTCCTCGTCGGGGTAGGCTTCTCGCTCGCGCTCTCGGGGCTGATGGTCATCATTATTTCATCGGCGGAACGCGTCAAAGTCGATTTCATCACCAAGTGGCTCGCCGGTAACATCTGGGGCACGGACTGGCCCTTTATCGTCGCTCTGCTGCCATGGCTAGTCATCTTGGTGCCGTTCGCGCTGTACAAAGCCAATACGATGAACATGCTGAGCTTGCACGAATCCGTCGCCGTCGGCGCGGGCGTCAACGTCCTGCGCGAGCGCATAGTGCTACTTGGAACGGCGGTCGCACTGGCCGCTTCGGCCGTTTCCGTGACAGGCGGCATCGCCTTCATCGGGCTGATGGCGCCCCACATCGCCAAAGCGATCGTCGGACCGCGCCATCAGATGTACGTCCCCGTCGCCGTGCTGCTCGGCGGCTGGCTGCTGCTTCTGGCCGATACGATCGGGCGGAATATCGTTGACCCCGACGGCATTCCTGCCGGGATCATGGTCGCCTTCATCGGCGCTCCGTATTTCGTTTACTTGTTGCTGAAAAAATAGCGCGATGAAGCCGGGCTCCCAAGGGGCCCGGCTTTTTCGTGGTTTCGTGCTCCTATCCGACTTCTACACCATTCGTGCCCCATTCACGACGCGTTGTACCTCTGACGTCCAACTACCCCACTCTTCTTCCTTCCGTATCGTGTTATACAGCTGCTCCCCCTCTGGTCGACGCTCGCTTGATGGAAATATACAGTTATTTCAGCCGCTCAACGAAAAGGGAGTGAAGTTAATGGAAATATCCATTATATTACGGACTTTTCGGCAATAATCGGCCCACATCCCGAAATGTACTGGAGAAATCCATTTATTTCGGCTCCAATGAGCAAAATGGCCCGAATTTAATGGACTTATCCATTATGTCTTGTGCACGATGGAAGATGGGGTTTGCGGGGTTTACGGGGTTTACGGGGTTTGCGGGGTTTGCGGGGTTTGCGGGGTTTGCGGGGTTTGCGGGGTTTGCGGGGTTTGCGGGGTTTGCGGGGTTTGCGGGGTTTGCGGGGTTTACCTCCCAACGACAAACCCGGAGGCCGATGGCCCCCGGGTTGTCGCGTTACTGCTTGCCGTTCAAGTTCAGCGTCGGCGTCTGGTCGAAGAAGTTCCAAGGCTTCAGAAGGGCGTACACCCACTCCGTCGGCATGATCGGCCATTCTTCCGCGCGGGCGACGTGGGTCGTGCCCGTCGTCAACCAGATCACGTTGTCCGTATTGACGATCGATTCGTCGTTCGACGTAAACTGTCCCAAACCCGTGTCCTTGTCGGCGCGGTTCGGATATTTGCCTTCCGGATAGCGCTCGTTCGGGTCGTAACGCGTCACCCAGATTTGCTTGTCCATGAAGTTCACGCGGTTGTACAACCATTCGTCGGTGCTGAAATTCGCGCCCTTGGCGATCGGATGCGTGCCGCCAGCGTAAGGGATGAGCTGGTACGATACTTTGTTGCCGACTTTGTTTTCCTTGTTCTCGTTCGTCGCCAACCGAATGGAGGAAGGATCGAACTTCTGCGCCGCTTCCTTCTCCGTCGCGACGATGCGCTGCACGGTCTGCATCGCGCTCTCGCGCGGTCCGCCGACCGTATTGTCCGCGATGACCGGATCGATGGCGGTCAAGGAGTTGGACTCGCCGTCGACGTCCAAGTCGAGACGGAAGTCGTAAATATGCTGATGCGTCGTACCGACGATGTTATGGTCGATGAGCGTGCCGTACTTCGTGTCTTCCGCCGCCGTGTCGTCGTGCATCGTGTCCGACACGACGCCTTTGACCGCTTCGATGCCCGTCGCGCCGGCATTGATGCCGATCGTGCCGTTCTGCGCGAACACCCAGTCGAAAATGTAATCGTAGTTACCGACGGTGCTGATCCAGCGGACGACGAGCTCGCGGCGCTCGGCGCTCACGTTGTCTTGGCCCATCTCCTGATGCTTGTATTCCGGACCTGCGTAACGCTCGAACACCGACATCGCGTTCGGGATCGTCATCGCGGTGCCCGTGAAATCGGCGATCGTCGCGTCGAGCAGAACCGCGTTATCCGGCACGTCCTTGCCCCTTTGGAGCGTCGACGTGAGCGTGCCCATTCCGTATTCGCCGGAGTCGAGGTACGCTTTGAAATACCAACCCACGTCCGGATCGCCGTAAGGAACGATCATGCCGCCGAGCGAGCCTTCGTACATGACTTTGCGCTTCTTGCCTTGGTCGTTATAAGTGACGGTCGACAGGATCGGGCCGACGCGGGAGTCGAGGCGAAGATGGAAGTCCCAGTTCTGCCAGTGGATCGTGTTGCCCGTGATCTTGTAGTTCTTGCCTTCCGGCTCCGTAATCTCGAGCGGCTTGGACGGCGTCGCCGCGACTTTATCCCTGCCGTCGTACGGAGTCGGCTTCATCGGGACCGGTATGACGCCCGCGTCTTCGATCTTGATGACCTTCTTCAGCTCCAGGTCGACGACCGCGACGAGATCCTCGATCGGATGCGCCCAATAGTTGCCGTCGCCTGTATTCAAGTAAGCGACGACTTTCAAGTAACGCTTATCCTGCCGCAGCTCGTCCTTCCCGCCGAAATAACCGACCGTCAGCGGCGTGGAGACGACTTGCTTAACGTCCTTAATGCCACGTTTCAAGAGCGCCTCCGCGTACTCCGGGCTAGTCTCGATGGCGGATTGTACGGCCGCGAAGTCGTCGAGCAAGATCATGCCGTGCGCTCCCGGCACTTCGGCGAACGACAGCACTTGCTTCGTGACGAGATCGACGGTGCCCTCCATGACCGTCTTACCGTCGAGAATGACGAAGCCCGACGTCCGATTGGCCGCAACGGGCTTGCCGGTAAGCACGAAGTTCCACACTTGGTCCTTCGGCGGCTCCTTCAGCGCGATCTCCGTGAACCGGTAACCGTCTTTGTAATTCCCGGATGCTTTCAATATGGTGACTGTCTCCGCGATCTCCGCGGAAGTCAGCGGGTTCAGCGGGTTCGCGACCTTCTCCACTTGGAACGTCTGATCGAGTCCGGATTGGAAAACTTCGTTGACGAAATGGTGCGAAACGTATGCGACGTTCTTCTTCAAAATGACCGGGGCTTCCATTTCGAGGCGCGTTCCGTTCACGAGTGCGACATTGGAATTCGGCTTGATCTTGACGATCGTGCCGTTCTTCGTCAGCGTGATCGTTCCCGCGAAGCTGTCCCACTTGACCGCCGCCCCGAATTCGTTCATCAGAGGGCGCAGCGCGACGAAATCCTCCGACCCGCCGTGCGCTTCGGCGACCGGCGCCAGCCGCGGCCCAAGCGCGCTACCTCCCAAAGCGATCGTGAACGCGGTTCCGAGAATGGCGGTTTTCCTTAACAGCTTGCTTTTGTTTCGGCTCATCTCTTGTACCTCCCCAAAGTGTCTCTTGTGTTAATGTTAATTTAACTGACACTCATAGGGGCAGTATTGTAAAAAACGGAACAAGACAGGTTCATACGCGTTATGTATCCTGACATTAACTCATTGACGCACGGAAAAGCCTCTGATATGTTAAGTAACAAATCTGCCCCCGCGGGGTGATCGCCATGTTCGACGAAGATTGCAGCAGCTTGTCCGCAGAGACGCACGGCTACATCCAATACGGCCTTCAATGGCAAACCCAAGGCTATACGGAACGTAAAATAAGGTACGCGAACGAACCGGTCATCTATTATCAGTTCGCCACGGACGGCTCGGGACGCGCCATTCGTGTCGTGCCGGACGGCTGCGTCGACCTGCTGTTCCGTTGCGATCCGTCGCGCCCTTCCGCCCTCGCATGCGGCACGGTGCTGAAAGGAACCGAAATCTCCCTCGAACCGAACGCGGTCTACTTCGGCGTCCGGCTCTCCTACGGCCTCAGCCTGCTGTTGCCCGGCCTGCCGCCCAAAGAAATCGTCGACGTGCAAGCGCCGTTCGAGGACGCCCTCTCCCAATACGCCGACATGGCCGCGAAGCTGGCCGGGCGCGCAAGTTTCCCGCAGCGGATCGCACTCTTCGAACGGGACGGGCTTCGGCTCGTGACGGGCGACGTGCGCGCCGCCGGTATCGTCGGCTACTGCCTGGCGACGATGCATCGGACGGGCGGCTCCGTCACCGTGCGCGAGCTTGCCGCGGACACCGGTTATTCGGAGAGGTACCTCCGTACGAAGTTCGAGCATTCGCTCGGTTTTCCGCCGAAGCTGTATAACCGGATCGTCCGGTTCCAACAGGCGCTGGAGGGCGTCGTCCGGGGCGTCGCGCCGTTATCCGACGTTGCCGCCGGGGGAGGGTACTTCGATCAGGCGCACTTCATGAAGGATTTCAAGTCGTTCAGCCTGATGACGCCTTCCCAGATTCGTTCGATGATCACCGCGCCCCGTACCTAGAACCGGATTTCAAGTCACCGCAACGCCAACAAGGCTACCCCCTCGCGGGATAGCCATATTTACTTGCAAGAGAGGATAACATCCGGGGGTAGAGGCCGACCTATTTCAATAATCAACCGCCCACCATCAACCGCCAATTATCAACCGCCTACCGTCAATTGCCAATTGCCAACCACCTACTGCCTACCATCACCTACCGCCTACCATCACCAACTGCCTACCACCTACCGCCTTCCACCCACCGCCTACCACCAACTGCTTAATTGTAATAAGAACAACTAATTTTTTTAAACTAGCGGACTTTCGTCGAATCAGTTGTAAAATGATCCTTTATTTCAGCCCATTTCATCAAAACCGGACAATGATGAAGAAACAGTTGTCATTTGCGCAACTAAACCTCGTATTCTCGGGAAACGCCATCAACTAACTGACTTATATCCACTTACCTTGATCCGCTTAGGAGGGCCTGGACTAGCCGAGCCGCTCCCCCGTTACCCCGGAAGAACCATGCGGTTGTTCACCGGCGACGCCAGAATGACCGACGTGTTCACGGTGCCGTACGGCATGAGCCGCTCGACGAGCTTCGTCAGGGCGTCCATGCCCGTAACGGCGGCTTTGAGCACATGACTGGCGAGTCCCGTCACGCGATGGCACTCCAGAATATCGGCGTCGTCCGCGATCCGATGCTCGAAATCCTGCGGGGCGATTTTCAGATCGCTGATTTGAATAATCAATTGAATGTTCCTGCCGATCGCCGCCGGAGACACCCGGGCGTGGAAGCCGAGAATGATGCCCCTTTCCTGCAAGCGAAGCAGCCGTTCGGAGACGCTGGGCCGACTGAGCGACAGTCTCTTGGACAGCTCGCTTACCGTCATTCGGCCGTCCTCCTGCAGTGCCCGGAGAAGGGCGATATCAAGTTGATCCATCGTTCGCAGCTCCTTTTCATTTCGAAGGTCAATGATTTCTTTTCTATTCATAATGACTATAATCGAATTCATTTTCATTCACTTTAACATATGGAACCTACGCGTTGTATTATATCATGAAATACGCATACTGAAGCGAGAATAGGCGACGACGGGAGAATGGGAAACAATGAACGCGCGCACGAAGGAAATCGGCGGGTTAGGGCTACGAATCGCGCTCGGATGCATCGTCACGGCTATCGGATTGATCGTTCTGAAACATTCCGGGGTCATTACCGGCGGATCGGCGGGCATCGCGCTCGGACTTTCCTATTTACTCGGCGTCAAGTTCCATTTTGCCTTTCTCTTGATTAATCTCCCGCTCGTCGTCTTTTCCTATTTGAAGCTCGGTCGAGGTTTTACGCTGCGCTCTCTCTTGGCGATCGTCTTGCTGACCGCCTTCAGTTCCCTCGACCAATGGTTGCCGCGATTCGAGCTGTCCGCGATCGTCGGAGCGCTGGCCGGCGGAGCGATTATCGGAATCGGCATCGACTATCTGTTCAAAGCTCGCACCTCGATGGGCGGCACGACCGTTATCGTCATGTATTTTCAGCAAACGAAAGAATGGAATCCAGGCAAAACGAATTTCGTTATCGATGGACTGACCGTCTTCGCGGGCTTCTCCGCCCTGCCGGTCGGCAAAGGCTTCTTCTCGATCCTGTCCATCGCCGCCACGTCTTCCGTGATTTCATTCCTTAGAAACAGAAGCCTGCATACGTCGCGCTCCGGGGCAATGGCACCCTCGACCGCGGCAGCTGCTTAATTATATTTTCCCTCCCCGGGGAACGAATCGTTAACGAAAACAGAGATTCCGTCGATTTCGGACTCTCTGTTTTTTGTTGTTTCGGTATTCGATTCGACAAATAAATAAAAAATTCGACAAATCCGGTATATGCATTTCCTGGTTTTTCCGATACAATCAACCTAATCAAAGGCATGTGATCAATGCTGACATCGATCGTATAAGGGGTCCCCATGAACAGCCTTACAAATCGCAACGCTAGCCCTTCGGAAATCAAGGAAGGCGATCTTCGCGCTTATTATCAGCCGATTATCGCTTTGGAGACTCGCAGCGTCGTCGGATACGAATCGCTCGGCAGGCTAGCCGAGGGCGGTTCCGTGCGCAGCCTCGGACCGTTCTTCACGGACGACTCCATTCCGGTGCGGGAGCACGTGCGCGTCGACCGGCTGCTCCGCGAGCAGGCTTTCGCCAAGCTCGGCGCGACGCCGAACCCGCCCATGCTTTTCGTCAATTTGAAGCCTTCCTGGATCTACGAGCAATTCAAGCAAGCCGGCGAGCTTCATACGTTGCAGCTGCTGGACAAATACGGCATTCCGCCGAACCGGATCTGCATCGAGATCACGGAAGAAGAATTCAAAGGCTCGATGTACGAGCTGGGCGAAATCATCAATCTGTACCGGGAAGCCGGTTGCCAGATCGCCATCGACGATATCGGAACGGGCTTCAGCAACTTCGATCGGATCGCCCTGATCCAGCCCAACCTGTTGAAAGTGGACGTCCACCTGATGAAGAAAAGCGCAAGCCATAACGGGTATCTAGGCGCCTTGCGCTCTTTCTCGTCTCTGGCCGAACAGATCGGTGCGTCCCTGCTGATCGAAGGGGTGGAAAGCGAGCAAGACCTGAAGCGAGCCGTTCAGATCGGAGCGCGTTATGTTCAGGGCTATCTATTCTCCCCGGCGGTGCCGGAATTCTACCCGCGCGACGCGTTCACTTCCCTGATCGAATCCGAGTTAAGCGATAACCGGAAGCGGATTCGGGAATCGATCAGCCACTGGGACGACGTCGGGCGCGAACTCATCGAGACCGTTCGGCGAAGCGACTTCGGCGACCTGTCCTCACTCGCGGAACCGGATCGGGCTGACCGCGTTATCGAACAACTGCTTCCGTCCCTGGACAACTCTTGCTTGCGCGTCTATATCTGCGACAACGACGGCGTTCAGCTCTCCTCCAACTATTCCCGGACGGAGAAGCAAGGATGGCGAGTCGAGAAACAATACCGCAACGCCGACTGGAGCTGGAGGCCGTATTTCGTCCCCCATCTGTCCCACGAGAGATCCCGCGTCGAGGCGAAGCTGTCCCTTCGCTATTCCGATCTCGATACGCACGCTTGGATCCGCACCGTCTCCATCCCGCTCGGCCCGTCCGTCATCCTGCTGATGGACGTCGCCGATCATACGAATTTATAGGATCGGCCGCGGCCGATCTTTTTTTCTCGCGATAACCAGAGTCTATTTATATCTAAAAATAACGAAATCATACCAAACATCATATCGTTGTGATACAATTTTGGACATACCTAGAGGAGAAGGAGTGGACTTTCATGCGAATAGCAAAACGTTACCGGTTCAGCCTTCTCGCAGCTCTGGCTCTATTGGCCGCTTCCGCACTGCTAAAGCTTGCCGTCCACGATGATCCGAAAAAGACGACGCTTCTCGTCTCCGCGGCCGCGAGCCTCAAAGACAGCTTGGATGTTATCGAAACGCAATACGAGCAGGCGCATCCCGACATCGACCTGACGTTCAACTACGGCTCCTCGGGTACCTTGCAGAAGCAGATAGAAGAAGGCGCGCCAGCGGACCTGATCTTCTCCGCGGGCAAGAAACAAATGGACGCCCTAGTGGACAAAGGCCTCCTATCCGAGCAACGGGTCCTGCTGGAGAACGAGCTCGTCATGATCGTACCCGCCAATTCGAAGAAAACAATCACGAAGATCGAGGAGCTTTCCGCTCAGGACATCCATAAAATCGCGATCGGTCAGCCCGGATCGGTGCCGGCCGGACAATATGCCAAGGAAACGCTGGAAGCCCTCAAAGTATGGGACGCCCTTCAAGACAAGCTCGTCTACGCGAAAGACGTGCGCCAGGTGCTGACTTACGTGGAGACGGGCAACGTCGAAGCCGGCTTCGTCTATAAGACCGACGCGCTCGTCTCGAATAAGGCGAAAGTCGCCCTCCAAATCCTTCCGACGTTACATGCGCCGATCGTCTATCCGGCCGGCGTCATCAACGAGTCCAAGCACGGCGCGGAAGCGAAAGCTTTCTACGCTTACCTGAAGTCCGCGGAGGCGGGAGCCGCGTTCCAGAAGTACGGATTCAATCTGGCGAAGTAAGCGATAAAAGATTCGATGCCGAATAAGCTTCCTGATTTGCTTCGTGATCATAATCGGACTTTTTGAACTCCCTTATACTAGCAAATATCAAACTGGACGAAGGCTGGTGATCGCGATAGACGCTTCGACTTTCTGGCAACCGATCGGGCTTTCGGTACGGATATCGCTGATCGCCAGCGTGATCGTGCTTGTCGTCTCCGTACTGCTCGCGTGGAAAATGGCGAAGGCGCGCTTCTTCGGCAAAAGCGTCGTCGAGACGGTCCTTCTTCTGCCTCTCGTGCTGCCGCCGTCCGTCATCGGTTTCGTCCTGCTCGTCGGCCTCGGCCGCAGAAGCCAGCTCGGCAAGTGGTACGAATCGTTGTTCGGCCAGCCCATCGTGTTTACGTGGGAAGCCGCGGTCATCGCGGCGGCCATCGTCGCTTTCCCGCTCGCTTACCGCACGATGAAAGCCGGCTTCGAGAGCGTCGATTCCGAGCTCGAGGATTCGGCGAGAGCGCTCGGCGCCAGCGAATGGCAAGTGTTCCGCCATATCTCCGCGCCGCTCGCCGCCCGTTCGCTGACGGCCGGCTACATTCTCGGCTTCTGCCGCGGACTCGGCGAATTCGGAGCGACGCTCATGATCGCCGGGAACATTCCCGGCCGCACGCAGACGATTCCGACCGCCATCTACGTGGCGACGGACGGGGGCAGCATGCGGATGGCGTGGGCATGGGCGGGCGCGATGATCGCCCTATCGTTCCTCATGCTGATGATCGCCAATCGGTTCACGAAAGAATAAGTTCGCGCGACATATGAATACGCCCCTCCCGCAGACGATCGCTCGTGGCGGAAAGGGCGTATTTTTTTACGATTCGTATAAGATGTCGCCCGTCCGGCTTAGATCATAACCTTCCATATGGAGCAATTCGCTCCGGAATGCATCCGAACGCAAGATGGCGATAACGCCGTCGACCCAATGCCGGTTCTCTTCCTTCTTCAGCATGACCAAGTCGACCTGTTCTTGAATGAGCGGCACGAACTCGATGCCTCCGACAAGGCGCGCCGCTTTCTCGCTGCCGACGCCGACATCGGCTTCGCCCGAAGCGACCTTGCTCGCCACCGCCAGATGATTGCTTTCCTCTTCCTCGTAACCCGGGAGTCCGTCGGTCGAGATGCCGCGGAGCCGCAGTTGCTCGTCCAATAACACGCGCGCGCCCGAGCCCTTCTCCCGATTGGCGAACCGGAGGCCGGCTTGTCCCAAGTCGGCCCACGCCGTCAGCTTGCGGGGATTGCCCTTCCTCACGTACAGTCCGGCGGAACGCTTCAGCATGTGGACGACGACGTAAGACTGCCCGACGAACAGCTTGCGAACGTAAGGCGTATTGTACGTCCCGCTATCCCCGTCGAGCAGATGCGCGCTGACGATGTCCGCTTCGCCGCGATACATCGACACGAGGCTGTCCATGCTGCCCACGTACGAGCGAAGCGGTCGCATGCCCGGAACGCGCCGCTCGAGATGCCGGGCCAGAATGTCGAGGCTGACGTCTTGCCCGGTAATGATCAGCGTTCGCTCTCGCGCCGCGTTCGGATCGGGCGACGGTTGCCGGGCGGCCGGCGCGTTCGGTTGTCTGGCCGAGAACCCGGCTCCGGCTCCCTTGGAACGTTGCTTGTACGCCTCGAGATCCGACGAATCGACGCGCATCTGCTTGCCGACGCGGTACGACGGAAGCTCGCCCTTCTTGAGCAGGTCGTACACCTTTAACTTCGATATTTTCAGCAGCGCCGCGACTTCTTCGGCCGTATAGGACGTCTCTTCGATCATTTCGGCTCCCCCGCGGCTAGATTCGGTTCTTTCCCCGACTATTCCTCCATCATAAGCGATACGCCCAGTGCTAGCAATTTCTCGCCGAACAACGCCCGGATCGTCAGAACAAGACGAGCGTTCGCGTAATCTGGTTATAGGCGGAGCCGGTTCTCTTGCCGGTTAGCCCGAGTCGCTTCAGATCGGCCGAATTCAAAGTAAACTCGTAGCTGAAAAAGCTCGGATCGAACTTTTCGACATAGCGAAGCCTGAGGCGCACTCTCCGATACGCGACCGTAATCAACGTTCCCGAGCGGACGTTGATGCCGAATTGGTCCGCCAAGCCGTCGCCGATGCCGATCGTACCTACCGGCGTTGTCGGGGACGAATTCGGCGACGCGTCCAGCTTCGTGACCGGTTTACGTCGCAAACACAACACCCGGGTCGCGCTATTGTAAAAAACTCTGTAGCGCGTATTGTTAATGATGCGGAATTTTTGGGCCATCGCGGGACTGATGTCGATCCTATTTTGCGTACATTCGCTCCCGATGTCGGTAAACGCGGCTACGAGCTCGCTGACTTCTCTCCGGCGAAGCCTGACGACCGTCCCTTGCGGAATCGCATTCGGGCTGATCCCTCTTTCGGCCGCCCCTCCGCACTCGGTCGTGATCCTGATCGTGCGTACCCCGTTCGCGGGCTTTCGGATGAACAGATCGTGCACGCCCGTGAATATCGTTTTTTGCCGGGATTGTTTCATTGGCCTCCGTCACTCTCCCATTCGTAACGATGTTTCCTAATAGAATATGAAGATCAGGAATAATCGGTACGGGCTGGAGTGCGGACGGCATGCGGTTGGATGGAGCGATTGGATCACTTGGCAAGAAAACCCGATAGCTGTCGGGGATGAAGAAGAACGGAGAGACACTTAACAGTCTGCTAAGTTTGAGTTCCGAACACAACAAGCCGAGTGCTCTGTACAGGCTCTCAGGCTTCCAAGTCAACACGGAGTCAACCCTCAGTTTCTGAAAATACTTACAACACATTGCTTGAATCCGTTATTTGATACAAAGAATGCCGGAACTCCTCGAGTCTGAGGAATCCGGCTTTTTGTATTATTTATTTGGTGATGTGACTAAATCAGCTCGTTCATTCTGAAGTCAACACTCTGAGCGTCTTGTATGTCGAAACAACATGGAGCCAACAAGACTTGTAGCAGTCATTGAACTTTACAGGTCGTTGAACAACGGGAGTAAAGTTGAATAGGCTGCGACCAAAAGATGATTGACCATCGGGATACTTGGAGGGTTATATTGTAAATAGTGCCTTTACAAAAATTTCAATAAAAATAATGTATCGGTTGTAAGGTTTATTCTACGATTGGCATCTAATAGGGGCACATCCGAGACCGCGTTGGCACAAAGGTGGTGAATAAGTGTATACACTTGAGCTGTTTGAACCTCGAACCGTATCAAATGAGGATATTTTCGAACCGGTTACGTCGCTTCAAGACGCCCAGCTGGTCGAGAATGCGCGTTCCGGAGACAGAGAGGCGTTCAGCGAACTCGTAAGGCGGCATCGGGAACGAGCATTAGGCTGGGCATCTACAATAACCCAAGACGGCTATATGGCAGAAGATGTCGTTCAGGAAGCACTTCTTTCCGCCTTTCTGCATATCGAGAAGCTTCTTGAACCAGAACGCTTTAAATACTGGCTAAAGCGGATCGTACGCAATCAAGCGATGATGAAGCTTCGCCGGGGAGGACCAAGCGGTAAAGAGAGCTCCTTTTCCGCTCTGGAGGTTCGAAACGTCGGGAGGCCGACATTGCAAGCGGAATGCTCCGATCTGGACCGCCTGTTGTTCCGGATGGCGAATCGGGCTGATGAAGAGCGCCTCGCCAATCAAGATCCGCAGTTGAGATTGATTCGAAAAGAGCTATATAACAGCCTTCACGAAATTCTGCAATGTTTGACTACCAAAGAACAGGCTATATTCGAAGCGCATGTGTTCAGACAACTGTCGCCCAGTGAAATTGCGGATGCGCTCGGCGTTTCGTTAGGTTCTGTGTATACATCGATTTCCCGATCTCGTACCAAGGTGCAACGGGAACGGATCCGTGTCTATTTTCAAGGGTATGCGCAAGAGAAGAAGAGAGCCGGCGGTACAACCCGACGCGTGCTTGCGCCCCCTATACCTATGTGAGGAGATGCCGTGATTATGAGGGAACGTTCCTGGGAAAAGACATTCACAGCCGCTGCGCAATCCATTTATGCTCTTCTGCAATACACCGATAAAAAAGAGATGTACACGTTAGTCAATGTAATGGGACTGACGGGTCATGCTTTCCGCATGAACATTCACCCGGACGATGTTAGTCCTGCGGGACCGACGATGTTCTCACCAACCGAACTACTGGAGAAAGGGCTCAACATTCTTGGATTCACCTGCGAGCAACTATACGGTTTTCGGACGCCTGCCCCTTTGGACAAGCTGGAGGAAGCTGTTAATTTCGCACAGCAAACGATCGATCGGGGCATTCCGGCTATCGGGTGGAGCTTGTTTATTCCTGAATTCGGCGTCATCTACGGATACGATGATGAGAAGCAGGAACTTTATTGCAAGGACCCATCCCACGATGGACCATTGCCTTACGCAAAATTAAATGAGCTGCCGCTGAACCATGTTTTCATGCTGCGTATCCAGGATTCGATTCCGGTTGATCCTATGCAAGCTTGGAAAGACGCACTTGATCGAATCGTTCAATTTGCCCACGAACAAGCTCCGACCCTATCGGAAGATTATAGACATGGTTTGGCAGGTTACGACGCTTGGATTCAGGCATTCCGCAACCGTACGGTGAACCCGTTCGGCAATGCCTACAATGCAGAGGTCGTCGGCGATGCCCGGGAATATGCAGCACGCTTCTTACGGACATTATCAGCGAATTGACAGGGGATGTCGGATCTTGATAATAGGATCCGGCAATTGGCTGAGGAAGCGGCGGTACATTACGACAAGGTGGCGGAGGCGTTCATCGAGTTTCAGCAGCTTTTCCCATTTCCACAAGGTGGGGAGCCTAATGATCCGGCGAATGCAGAAGAAGCAATACGTCTTCTTGAGCAGGCGAAGGTAGACGAAGCATCCCGGGTAGCCGTTCTAGAACGGATGAGAGAGGAACTCACCTGCAGCGAGAAACCGTAATGAATTCTTGAGGAATACCATGTGTAGAAAACATTATAGCTTTTCTGCACGGGAATTCTGAAACCCATTTGATAGCTGGAGCGATTGGATTAGCTATGAGGGGAATCCGATAGCCACCGGGGATGAAGAAGAACCGAAAGGCCTAAAGCAGTTATTTCGAAATGAATATATCGCCATGTGGCCTACATGCCCCAGCGATGTATTTTTTATGCCGAGAAGTCAACACGGAGTCAACAATTGGCTTCAGAAAATGTTTACATCGTGACCGCCCAGAATTCATTCTGATACTTTTTGTTTTATAACATCTTCAATGTTCCTCGAACAAAGATATGCATTGAATCAACAAATGAAGATTACTTGGGACAAATCAACGAAGAGTCAACATTTAAAGTTGAAGATTAATCGCGCTGAGCCTTATCACAAGTAGGGCGAATTTCCATATGCTCTATTACAGAAAGTAATTAGTAGTGTTATGATAAATGATACAGTGTATTGGAACAAATAGGATATAGAGGTGGGTTATTATGAGTGTAGATGAACCGATAGAAAAAATGAGCCAATTTATGGAGTTTGTAGAGTCTTTGCCTAAAGGTTTCATCTTATCTAGAGGACAATCGCAGTCATATGATCTTTTACCAAGTGCTTTAAGGCTAGATAAGAGCAAAGTTAGAAAATACACTAGAGCAGATGCTCAATACTTTTTAAATGAGTTCCGAGTAGGTTCGCATAACTATATGAAGTTTCCTTCCGACATTAAAGGTGATTATGAGTGGATGGTCTATGCTCAGCATTATGGTATACCAACAAGGTTGTTAGATTTTACTTATTCTCATGTAGTTTCTTTGATGTTTGCTGTTGAAAATGCTTTTACAGATGATGAAAACCACGATGCTGAAGTTTGGTTTATTAACCCTACAGAGCTTAATAACCACTATGCAAATCGATCCGAAATACTTAATATTGCAAATGGAGAAACTATAAATCTTGATAATTATGACGGCCCGATTGCTTTCAAAGCAAGAAAATTAAATGATAGAATAAATGCCCAAAACGGCCTATTTATATATTTTCAAGATAACAATGAGCCATTAAATAAAATGGTTGATGAAAATATTATTAAAAAATTGGTGGTTAAAGGGGAATATAAAAAAGATATCCTCGCTTCATTGTATTCAATGGGAATTGGGTTTACCACACTCTACCCAGAACTACAATCAGTTTCAAAAGATATTATTATGAAAAAGAATATTCTTGAGTATCTGAGAGCAGGTGAATGAAATGTCTGAGTTTTCATCAGCAAATCACAAGTCACAGGACATTGCTATAAAAGATGTCATAAGCATGATCTCAAATGGATTTAAAGTGCAAGATATAGAAGATGTAAGTGTATTAGATGATGAGTTAAGGCTTGAATTAACGGATTCGATAGTACTGGCACCTGATTACCAGCGAGATTACAGAGCTTCTGTTACAGACGAAAGCTCCATAATTGAATCAGTGCTGATAGGAATCCCTATTCCACCAGTTTTTTTAGCGAACGATAGATTTAAAGGAATCCAAGTGTTAAATGTTGTAGATGGGCAACATAGACTTAGAGCATTCTATAGATTTAAAGAAAACAACTTCGCATTAACAGGTTTAAAATTGCTGGGTTTCTTAAACGGAAAGAAATTTAGTGAAATAGATTTTAGCCTTAAAGAAAGAATATTGACACATAAGTTGGCAGCAATCGTATTCACAGATTTTCCTGGTTTAGATTTTGAATTAGAGATCTTTAATCGATACAATAAAGGTACAAAGCCCTTAACTCAGCAGGAAATTAGACATGCAGTTTATAATTCAAACTTAAACAATTATGTTAATAAATTTGCTGAGTTATTGGTAGAACAAAAAGCTTCTAAGGAACTCTCGAGTGCGTATAATGCGACAAAAGATAGGTATCAAAAGAAAAAAGTTCAAGAAAGTATTTTTGTAATATTAAATATACTCGAATACGGAATTAACGAAAATTATTTTCAATCTTCAATTTATGCTGAAGAGTACATGAAACACAAATCGGAAATGGAAAAAGCAGACCCAGCGGTCGCATATGACAATTTCCTTTTCGTAAAGGATAGGTTCAATGAGTTTAATAAAATTATTGAATATATCGGTAAAAAGGTTGAATTTCCATTTTCAAGAGAAATTTATGGAATATCAAGTAGAAGTTATAAATTTCAAATATCAATTGCAATGATTTTGTCAGCAATTATAAATAAGGTGTTAGTATATGGATATCCACTAAGTATTTTAAGTGATGATTCAGTTTTGCAAAGATTATTGAACTATACTTCTGATTTCTTAAATAACTCATACCTAGAAGATCCTGACTATAACGCATCCTCCACTAATGCGAAAAAGATTAAAGAATTAATTACTGACTTTGATTTAGAAGAGGCTTTAGGTCAAACACCTACGGTTCCATCTGATTAATTTATTACAAAGCCACTGTACGAATGTCTCCGGAAGTTCCTGCCGTAATCGTGAGGCGTTCGAACGTCACCAGGCACCCTTCGCTGATCGGCGCTTGCGCTGCAACGCCTACTTTAAGCTCCGCGGGGCAATCCATTCCGAAGTACCTGACCAGTTTCCAGTGCTGTCCATCGGGTGAATAGTGAAAGGCGAAACAATTCCCGGAGCGCGCTGCTCTCAAATACGGCTGCTGAACCTCAGCTTGACCGGATACGCAGTCGTCGGAGGTGTTTCTGGTGACAACGCTTAGAATGGAAGGCTGATCGTCAAAAAACTCAAAGCATACTTTGGCCCAATTGCGATCATCCGCCATGAGCATCAGGCAACCTGAGTCGTATTGCTGCTTCATCTCCACGCTGACGCGAGTCACAATGCTGAAGTCGCCTTTGATCAGCGTATATAAGTAGGGAGCGGAAGCCTTGTACGTTTCTCCGGACGGATCGATGAAATAGTCGGCGATAGCAGGTGCGGTAACGGATAAGCTATAATCTCCATTAAAGCTCCAATTGCTTGGCTCGTTCAACCATTGCAATTCGGAGGATAAGGTTTTCTCGGAACAGCTCTCGAATACATTCATGGTATGCACTCCTAATTAGTAGTGGGTAGCTGATTCAAACATACTACAATTTTGCCGGCTTTTGTACTTCCACTGATTCTCGGGTGCTAATAGAAAAAAGGGGCGGGATGCCACACCATAGCGGTGCTGCAAACCTGCCCCCTTTGTTTCACCATATGGATATTTCCGTCTTATAATTTGAAATACGCCGTGTTGATATACGTTTCGGTATACGCTTTTGTTTCCGGTTCTTGCTTCGGTTCGATTTGCGGGATATGCTCGCGAATGATGATATCGCTTTTGTGATTTTCGATTTTCTTGTTCAGCGCCTTGTGCTGTCCGAGCCCGAGAGTCAGAGAGCTGTCCTGCAAAATAATACGATGAAGCTTCTCCGACAGCAGCCCGACCGGAGTATCCGTCGAGATCTCAACGTTTGCGTCTACAAAGCGGAATGTTGCCCCTTCCTCGGATTGCTCCAGTGCCTCGCTATCCACAAGCGCATCGGACCCGACATGCTCGATCCATTCACCTTGGTATACCGTAACGTTTCCATACTGCGTGCATTTTGCAAAGAAAGCGTCGGCAAGGCTGTCCGCTACGATGACCTTCCCGCTTACCTGCAATTGCTCGACCGCCACAAGGGCATCCGCTTCCTCTGCATGAATTTGCAGATCGCCGTCGACATAAATGCGGGTGCCGAATCGTCGAATGGCCAGACGATCCAGTTTTCCTCCCTGCATGATTTTAAAGCCCGAAGGGATGATGGTTACTCCGACATAGCCCTCTACGAAGGGCAGAAGATGTTCGGCGTTATCTTCGCTCACCGTCAGCCATCGGGTATCGAATCGGATATTTTTGTTTGCAAGCAATTCAAGATCCAGCGGTTCAACGGCCACAATTCCGGTTTCTTTCAACAATTGCTGCATCTTCCCTATCAAGTCATGGTTCAGTTCGTTCAGGTTGGAAGGAACACCCTGGACGAAATAGGTCGATCCCCGTACAGAAGATCTCAGAAATGAATTGTTGAGCTTTAGCCCCTGGAAAATGAGAGTGGCACCGTCCGGATACGGAATCATACCACCGTTGACCATAAAATTCGATGTATCCAGACTTTTTGGGTGAAAAGCGACACCGTTTATATAAAGGCCTTTGAACTGATCGAATGATTTTTTGTCACAGTCCTCGATTACCAACCCGCCGTTGACAACAACAATTGTCGGTTCCTTGGGAGGCTCTATATTTGCGCTCAGCACCTTGAATCCATTGAAACTCATAACTTTCACATTCTCGTCATCTCCGACATCTACCAGTTGTGCCGTGTTCACCCCGAACGTTTTAGTGGCCAACAATTGCTTCGATCTTGTACTCGTCAGGCAGAGTGCACAGTTAACCTTGATCTCATCGTATGCGTCAACTGCTTCAGGAGCTGTGGAGACCATATCGAAAATGGCTGTATTTACTCGCAAATGTTTTTTCATAAACTCGTCCTCCTAATTAAGATCCCAATATTTTCGCAGAAGCTGGCGTGCCCTGCGTAGTTGAGTTCGTACGGTTGCTGGTGAAAGACCTAATTGCTGGCCGATTTGCGTACTGTCCAACTCCGAAAAATAACGCATTGCAACAATGGCCTGCAATTCATCGGGAAGCAGCCCAATGATTTGCGACACGGCTGCGCCCGTGAAATCATCATCGATCTGTTCGGGAACAGGTTGAATTCGCGAATTCAGCCTGTTCTTGCGTGCCAGATCAATAACGAGTCGCTTGGCAGTTGTATAAAGCCACAAACGACACTGCCTGTTCGTCATTTCTGTCAGCAGAACTTGATTTTTCAATGCTCGCAAGAACACCTCCGAAGCGATGTCTTCAGCATCCCCGGCATTTCGAGCGGTTTTACGCAAATAGCCGGTCAGTTCACCTCCGTACTCCTTCCATAACGTGACAACGTCCATTGTTCCACCCTTTCGAGCGCGCTCACTATTTGAAACGAATGGGGAGATCGAAGTGTTTGAATCGATTCAACAAGAATTCAACATTATTATGAAGGACAAGAAGAGACTTTAAATCGCTCGTAATTCTCTCATTGTACCGTGCAGGAAGATAAAGGGCCGGGACAGCCCACCAATACGGTGTTGCAGACCCCGGCCCAAACTTTAAGTCAACATCTTAGTTCCAAATAAACATTAATCAACAGAAAATCAACTAGAGAATCAATCCATAATCAATCCGACAGCTGGCGGGAGCAGTCATCACTCCCTACGGCGCGACGACCTTGTTACGCGCACCTCGTTGCGAGGCGAATCGCTCCAGACACTTCTTGATCGCGTCGTTCATACGCTCGTCCTCGGCGTCGACGCCTTCCTCCCACCACCAAGCCCGGATCTCGAGCGGAGAGTTCTTCCGCTGCTTCACGGGATCGAACCGGGCGACGATCCGGTCGCCGTAGACGACGGGCAGCACGTAATAGCCGTACTTGCGCTCGGCCGCCGGCTTGTACACTTCCCAGCGGTATTCGAACCCGAACAGTTCTTGGACGAGCGGCCTGTCCCACATGAGATTATCGAGCGGAGCCAAGACGCTCGCGCGTTCGTTCGGCCGATCGTCCGCCAGCGTCGTCATCAGCATCGGAACGTCGTCGCTTCGGATGTAGAGAGGCTGCTTCACGCCCTCGACGAGAACTTCCGAGATCCGGCCTTCCGCCGCAAGCGTCGCGAACGCCTCGTTTCTCTCCTTGCTCTTCATCCCTCGAATGCCCAGCCACGCGTCGCTAGGACGGTTCCACAACAACCCGACGCTGCCGATCCGGCGAAGTACGTACCAGGCGTAATACTGCTCGTCCGATTCAAAAGGATCGGTTGCCCCTTGGAGCGCTTCCGGCAACAGCCGCTCCGCCAGATCGTAATATTTGCGCGTATGCGTCTTATGATGAACAACCAGCCGTCCGGCATGATACATGCCCTCTAGCGCGGCTCGCGATAGCCTCGTCGGTCCCCAAGCCCACTCTACCTTCTCGTTATCTTCCAGATCGCCCGAGCAGAGAACGCCCCGGCTCTCGACTTCGCCTCTCACCCGCGCGACGACATCCTCGTTCGAACGGCACCAAGCCCCATGATAGACCCTTAGTCGAGAGAAATACGGCCAATCCTCCACCGGGAATATCGACATGCACTTGTCCCAATAATCGACGAGCTTACGATCGACGTACAACAGCTCGGGCAGCAGGCCGCGGTCGAAATCCTCGATCTTGGACTGAAGCACGAGCTCTGGATTCGTCCCGACGACGTCGAGCGGATCGTACTGAATGCATCCGACGCGGCGGATGTACGCCATGATCCCTTCTTTGCCGCGAAACTCGAATTCGCCGCTTAACCCGTGGTACGAAAGCAAAAACCTTCTTGCCTGTTGCTTCGAGATCTCTATCGCGGCCATCTCGCGCCTCCTCGTATCGGGATCTTGCTCTCTCATTCCCCAAACCGTTCAACCCGCTGATGGAAGAGCATTCCCCGCGTCCGCGAAACCCGCTCCAGCAAGCTTTCTAAATAGTCGTCCAACCGTTCGGCGACAAGCTCGTTCGTCAGTCCGGTCACGCCGAGCGCCGTCCAGCCCCCGTACACTTCCGGCGGCTCCCCGTACGCGTAGTCGATGAGCGTCAACAGATCCCAATAAGGGTCGTAGGCGAACGTGACTCCCGCATGCTCGCGGTAACGATCCAGAAATTCGTCCGCCGCTCCGACGCCGTGAAGCTGCGCCAGGTTCACGCGGCAATGCCCGACGTCGACGCCGGCCGGACCGACGCAGCCGTTCACCCAATCGACGATACCGTCGGCGTTGCCGTCATCGTCCTTCCACAATACGTTAGCCGGATGATAATCCCGGTGAATGAATCGCGGGACGAATGCCGGACGAGCCCCCGACGCGATGGCGGACGCGAGCTTCCACTTCTCCGGCGAGCGCGACCAAGACGACGCGTCCATCATCGACGCCTCGCAATAAGGTTCGAACGGCCAAGGAAAATCGTTCGCCTCTACGCGATGAACGGAGACGATCGCCCGCGACAGCCCGTCCAGCCACTCGCCCATATCCGACGGCTCGAGCACGACTCGCCCCTCCAGCCGCGTCATGAGCATCGCCGGTATCCCGCACGCGTCGCCGCTTTCGTCCACGGCGACGATGCGCGGCGTCGGCACCCCGTCGTTCAGCGCCGCGCGGCGCAAGCTCGCGGCTTCCCGGCGGACGAGATCGGGCTCGCGCTTCAACCATGCCGCGTCCTCGAACAGTCGCAGAACGACGTGGCGTTCATATCCGTCCGCCCGTATCTTCAACCGGTAGATCGGCGTGGACACGCCTCCCAGCAGCCTTTCGACCTCCAGCGCCTCGGCCCCGGGATGAACGGCGTCCGCCGCCCAACGCAGCGCGCGTTCCCCAATCGGCCTCATAGCGTCCCCCACCGACATCCCGCCCCTTCGCTTAAGGTTATTTTCTCGTTTTCCCCATCAACATCATCTGTTTCGCCAAGTAGGCGGGACTGTACGGAAGCCCTTCCTGCAGCCACCACGTCACGACTCCGAGCAACGAAGAAGCGACGATCTCCATCGACACCGTCAATTCCAGGCCTTCCGCCTGGCGATACTTATCCCGAATCGTAGCGATATTCAGGAATACGGCGTGCATTCGCTTGCGGAAAACGACGTTGTTCTCGAGCATCACGTTGTACAGGACGGCATTTCGGTACAAATGCTCGAGCAACGAGAGCAACTGCGGCGGCGGCTCGTCCAATTCGACCGGCATTCGCGTGATGTCCGGCGCGCCCGCGATCGATTCGAACAGCTCGGCGAGAATGTCGTCCATCATCCGTTCCGTCAAGTCCTCGAGATCCCGATAGTGCAAATAAAACGTCGCGCGGTTCAACTCGGCCCGTTCCGCGACGCTTTGAACGGTTATTTTGCTTTTGTCCCCTTCCCGAATCAAGGAAACGAGGGCGTCCTTGAACATTTGCTTCGTGCGTTTGACGCGGGGGTCTGTTTTCTTCGTTACGTTAGACATCGGCTCACCTCTTCGACTCTTTCTCCATTTCTTCATGCTAGATTTTTATAGACAACATGTCAACTATACGACTTAAAGTCGAACGAACTCGACATTCGCGATGCAAATCCCCCGGGACCTTGTTCGAGGCCACTGAAAAAGTCCATTTCCGCTAAAAGGTACAGACTCTCATTAATTTGAGGGGGCTGTGCCTTTTTCTTGTATAATTAAAGTATTATGTTGG